>CAIMXN010000186.1 GCA_903845455.1 uncultured beta proteobacterium
AATATCACCATGAAGGGTTACTTAAAAAACGAGAAGGCGACTACAGAAGCTTTTGAGAGCGGCTGGTTCCATTCCGGTGACTTGGCTGTGATGAATCCTGACGGCTATATTAAGATTAAAGATCGTAGCAAAGATATCATCATCTCTGGTGGTGAGAATATCTCCTCAATTGAGGTTGAGGATGTACTCTACCGTCATCCTGCAGTCATTGCAGCAGCGGTGGTTGCGAAGCCTGATCCAAAGTGGGGTGAGACGCCTTGCGCGTTCTTGGAAATTAAGTCTGATGTCCAGGTGACTGCTGAAGAGATCATCGCGCATTGCAAGAAATATCTGGCTGGATTTAAGGTGCCAAAGGCAGTGGTCTTTGGAGAGCTACCCAAAACCTCGACCGGCAAAATTCAGAAGTTTGAATTACGTAAAAAGGCTGGCTCAGCCTCAGCTATCGACGTTTAGTTGAATTCCAACAAGAGGCAGATAAAATAGCTAGTTAACACGATGTTTGATCAATAGATATCGTTTTTGTAAAGAATGAGAAAGCAAGATGAAGATCTTAGTAGCGGTAAAACGTGTGGTTGATTACAACGTTAAAGTGCGTGTCAAATCCGATAACTCTGGCGTTGATATTGCTAACGTCAAAATGAGCATGAATCCTTTTGATGAAATTGCGGTTGAAGAAGCGGTGCGCTTAAAAGAGGCTGGTGTTGCCACTGAAATCATCGTGGTATCAGCTGGTCCAACGCAATGCCAAGAGACACTACGCACAGCCTTAGCGATTGGTGCTGATCGTGCCATTCTGGTTGAAAGTAATGCTGATTTACAACCTTTAGCAGTTGCCAAAATACTCAAAGCCCTCTTCGATAAAGAGCAGGCTCAGATCGTCATCTTGGGCAAACAAGCGATTGATGATGATAGTAATCAAACTGGCCAGATGTTAGCTGCCTTACTAGATATTCCACAAGCGACCTTTGCCTCTAAAGTAGTGATTGCTGACGGCAAAGCGAATGTGACGCGTGAAGTCGATGGCGGTTTAGAAACCATTGCAGTTTCATTACCAGCGGTGATTACAACAGACTTGCGTTTGAATGAGCCGCGTTATGTGACTTTGCCAAATATTATGAAAGCCAAGAAAAAGACTTTAGAAATTTTTAAGCCAGAAGATTTAGGTGTGGATATTATCTCTCGTCTAAAAACACTTAAAGTAGAAGAGCCGCCTAAGCGTAGTGCCGGTGTGATGGTTGCTGATGTAGCAGCCTTGGTTGAGAAATTAAAAAATGAAGCGAAGGTGATTTAAATGGCTACCCCGATCTCCCTAGTGATTGCTGAACATGACAATCAATCTTTAAAAGCAGTGACACTGAATGCCGTTGCCGCCGCCCTCCAAATCTCACCAGCAGTAGACGTCCTTGTCGCGGGTAATGGCACTGATGCCGTTGCTCAAGCAGCAAGCCAAATTGCTGGTATACGTAAAGTGATCCAGATCGATAGCCCAGCACTGGTAGACCAATTAGCTGAGCCGTTAGCAGCGCAGATCCTCGTTCTAGCGCCCCAGTACAGTCATATCCTAGCCCCAGCAACTGCCAATGGTAAGAACATCCTACCGAGAGTGGCTGCCAAACTTGATGTAGCTCAGTTGTCGGATGTGACTAGAGTCATCTCATCAGATACTTTTGAGCGTCCCATTTATGCAGGCAATGCGATTGCTACTGTGCAGTCAATCGATCCCATCAAAGTGATTACGGTACGTACGACTGGTTTTGATCCAGTAGCCGCCACTGGTGGATCAGCTGTCATTGAAAAACAGGCTGGCGATGCAGCAGCTAGCAATGCTTCCTCATCCTCTTTTGTTGGGCGTGAGCTTACTAAATCTGATCGCCCTGAGCTGACTGCAGCTAAGATTATTGTCTCTGGTGGCAGAGGTCTGGGTTCTGGCGAGAAGTATCAAGAAGTCGTAGTGCCGCTGGCAGATGCCTTGGGCGCCGCCTTAGGTGCATCACGCGCTGCAGTAGATGCTGGTTATGTACCCAATGACTACCAAGTAGGACAAACGGGCAAGATTGTGGCTCCACAACTGTATGTAGCTGTTGGCATCTCCGGAGCCATCCAGCACTTAGCTGGTATGAAAGACTCTAAGGTCATCGTGGCAATCAATAAAGATCCTGAAGCGCCTATTTTTAGTGTGGCTGATTATGGTCTAGTTGCTGACTTGTTTACTGCCGTTCCGGAGCTCACCAAAGCGCTCGGATGAGTCTGAGATAGTTATGAATCAATTCATGAAATGATTTGATTCGAATAAAGAGGAGTTGTAATGCCATACGTAGCCCCAGTGAAAGACATGTTGTTTGTGATGAATGAGTTGGCGGGGCTTGCGGATGTAGTTGCTTATCCTTCTTATGCCGAGGCCGGTGCTGATGTGGATTTGGCGCCTGCAATTCTGGAAGAGTCAGCTAAGTTCAATCAGGACGTGGTTGCCCCACTCAATTGGCCTGGCGATCAACATCCTAGCTCATGGAAAGACGGCATCGTCACTACCAGCCCAGGATTTAAAGAGGCATTCCAACAGTTTGGTGCCGCCGGTTGGCAGGGCGTAGTTCATCCAGCAGAGTTTGGCGGTCAAGGATTACCAAAGCTGATTGCTACAGCGTGTTTTGAAATGGCCCACTCTGCAAGCCTGTCATTTGCTTTATGTCCCATGCTGACGGACGGGGCGATTGAAGCCTTGCTGACTGCAGCAAGCCCAGAACTCCAGGAACAATATGTTCCAAATATGATTTCTGGTGAGTGGACTGGTTCCATGTGCCTAACAGAACCCCAAGCGGGCTCTGATTTATCCATGGTGCGCGCACGAGCTGTTCCAGAGGGTGATGGTAGCTACAAGATCTTGGGTACCAAGATTTATATTACCTATGGCGAACACGATATGGCAAAGAACATTGTCCATTTAGTGTTAGCAAGAACGCCAGATGCACCTGAGGGCGTTAAAGGTATTTCTTTATTTGTAGTTCCTAAGTTTTTAGTAAATGCGGATGGTTCATTAGGTGAACGTAATGATGTGCATTGTGTATCTATAGAACATAAGCTGGGTATTAAGGCGAGTCCAACTGCGGTCTTGCAGTTTGGTGATCATGGTGGCGCAATTGGCTATCTCGTCGGCGAAGAGAACCGCGGTCTGGAATACATGTTTGTGATGATGAATGCCGCACGCTTTGCAGTAGGTATGCAAGGAATTGCAGTTGCTGAGCGCGCTTATCAAAAGGCGGTGCAGTATGCAAAAGATCGCGTACAAAGCCGTGATCTCGCTGGTTCCCCTGGCCCTGTTGCCATTATTCATCAGCCGGATGTCAAACGCATGCTGATGACCATGCGTGCCTATACTGAGGCGTCGCGCGCTTTAGCTTATTACGCTGCTGCTGCTTACGATGCGCAACATGCCGCACCAGATGAAGCTGCTCGTAAAGCAAATCAAGCGATTTATGAATTCTTAGTCCCGATTGTGAAGGGCTTCTCTACTGAGATGTCGATTGAGGTTGCTAGCCTAGGTGTTCAGGTGCATGGTGGTATGGGTTTTATTGAAGAGACTGGCGCTGCTCAATATTATCGTGATGCACGTATTTTGACGATCTACGAAGGAACTACTGCTATTCAGGCGAATGACTTGGTCGGAAGAAAAACGGTGCGTGATGGTGGTGCAACAGCAAAAGTACTTTTAGAAAAAATAGCTGAAACAGAAAAGGCATTGGCAGCCAGTGGTACTACTGATGCAAAAGCGGTACTAAAGCAATTGGCGATTGGACGTGCTGCGTTTGAAGAGTCTGTAGCTTATATTTTGGCCAATGCTAAAACAGAAGTAAAGGCTGTCTATGCTGGCAGCTTTGCTTATTTGCGTTTATGTGGCTTGGTGTTGGGCGCATGGCAAATGGCACGCGCACTTTTAGCTGCCGAAAGTTTACGCGCTGGTGACCCAAGCTTTTATGACGCTAAGATCACGACTGCACGTTTCTTTGCAGAGAATTTACTGCCTCAGGCGCAGGCTTTAGCAACTGCTATTTTAGAGAGCGGCCACTCTACTAATGCTTTAGCAGTAGAGCAGTTCTAAAGGCTCTAACTACTTTTATTTTGTGATGAAGCCATCCCCATTATTGGGATAGCTTTCTTGCTTCGGAAATTTGAGAGATAAAAAATTGTTCAAAGGAAATGGCCAAGAAAGTCATCATCACTCCCGCTCCAAATACGAGTGAAAAAATGACAGTGAGTACAACGGGCCAACCGGATTGTGATTTACCTGCTGAATTAAATTGAGCATCCCACTTTTCATCTGCACGTAATCCTAATGCTATCGTGGTTAACCAACTGGCCTCTATCGCAATAAACCCCAAAGTAATTAAAATCCAA
>CAIMXN010000187.1 GCA_903845455.1 uncultured beta proteobacterium
ATATCGTTGACGTTATACCAAGACATACATAGGCTTGCCGTTTCATTTGTCAGCGCTTTTTTAATATCCTCGACTGACATATTAGAAAAAGTTGGAAAGAATTCACTTTTTGCCTCAGCAGACCTAAGGGTATGCCTAACCATATAGTCTTTCATTATTTACCCCCTAAGATACGTTTAATCATTTTGTGACCCTTTTACGTTTAACGATGCTTAAACTTAAGGCGGTAGGTTTGGCAAGATGCCAAGTCAGCTCAAAAGTTCGTCTTAGCTATATTCGAATTCTCGGGCAAGACGCTTAATCACTCTTAAGCTGAAGGAGGAGTTTTGTTAAAAACAATTTAATCCAATCTACTAGTGATTACTCCCAATAGCTCTCAGTATTGGAAATAGATTGAAATAACCTATTGCAGATGTCTCTTAGTGGCTGATTTGAGGCGTTAAACCCCAAAACTTGCCATGGGCTCAATCCGACCCATAGCAGTCGTTTGCCATTGGTAATAGCCCTGAAAGTAAGACATCAGATCAAGCTATGGGGGTTATTTAAAGAATAAACAAAATTTACTTTCCCTATGATATAAGCTAGCTCATAGTAAGGTTGATACCCATTCTATTATCATTGAAGGCGGAGCAATTTATTAAATAGCCTTCGAAGGCAGTGAATCATTGGGAGAGATTTACCATTACCTAAAAAGCAAAGGCATAAAATTAAAACTAATTAACTTTCGTAGCAACGTTCGTACAGATATTTTACGAAACTCTACTTTTGCTGCAGCTAGCAAAGAATTGTTTTATTACACTATTTCACTAGTTATGGCTAAAAGCTAATTTTCATTAGTTTATTTGACTCTAGACAGAGTTTGCTCTTTGGGATTTGACATTTATATAGACTATTGTGTTTAGTCTATATAAATAAACTGACAATTGGAATTGAAATCAGACTCAATACGCAAGTAAATATCACGATTTGGCTAGCAAGTTGAGAATTAGCGCCGTAGCGCGCACAAAATACTACTGCTAAGGGGGTTGCAGGCATGGCTGATAAAAATAATGTTGCTTGATGATGCTCATTTTGATCATTCAGCATGCTAAAAATGCCATAAGTAATGAAGGGTTGTAATGCAAGTTGAAAAAAGGCAGCCAAGATTAAGACGGTCCAGACACCTTTCATCTTAATAGGCTTTAATGAGAGTGCAATAATGACTGCTACTAAAAAGGTCATAGAAGAGCTAACAATATTAAGCCCCTCAAACAGCATCTTGACAATAAAACCATCAGATGGAATGTTCAACCTATTCCATAAAACCCCCAAAATCAAAGCAATAGTTGGTGGATTCATGAAAATAGACTTTATTAAGCTCAATAAAGAATTATTGTTTTCACTATCCCCAAAAGATTTAGCAACTACTGGGCCAACAACGTTTACTGGTAGGCCTACACCAAATTGACCGGTTACTACTCCCATTGCACTAATAGCAAAATTATTGTCAAAGACGACTTTTAAAAAAGCATTGCCAATTTGAGAAACACTACCAAAAGTACTTCCTAGGATAAAGGCCCCAGTACTGGGCCTATCTAATCGTAAAACCCATTTTCCTGTTGCCCATGAAACGATCCCCGTGATTAATTCAGATATCAGAATGGCTGCACCAAAAAATAAATAGGAATACTCAACTTTTAAATTTGCTACCTGACTAAAAATAAAGGCGGGTAA
>CAIMXN010000188.1 GCA_903845455.1 uncultured beta proteobacterium
CTTCTATAGACAGAAGCAAAACGAATGTAAGCTACTTTATCTAGACGTTTGAGTTCACGCATCACTAATTCACCAATACGTTCGCTGGCAATTTCTTTCTCGCCAAGACTGAGGAGTTTTTCTTCAATACGGGCAATTGATTCATCTAAAGAGGCTGCAGAAACTGGGCGCTTGCGCAGGGCCAATTTAATAGAACTGGCTAATTTTTCATGACTGTATTCAACCCGACTGCCATTCTTTTTAACAATCGATGGCAATGCCAACTCTGCGCGTTCGTAGGTTGTAAAACGCTTATCGCATCCGGCACAACGGCGGCGGCGGCGAATCGTATCGCCCTCATCCGATACCCGGGTATCTAAGACCTGAGTATCGTCGTTATGACAGAATGGGCAGCGCAATGATGGCCTTCTTTTCTAGGAATTAATTTTGGCTTTTGAGTTAGCCGTAAACTGGAAAGCGTTTGGTGAGTTCGGAAACTTGTGAGCGGACCCTCGCAATATTGTCAGCATCATTTGGATTATCTAATACATCAGCAATGAAATGAGCAACTTGACGTGCTTCGGCCTCTTTAAAGCCGCGTGTCGTCATGGCTGGTGAGCCCAAACGAATACCACTCGTTACCATGGGTTTTTCTGGATCATTTGGAATGCCATTCTTGTTACAAGTAATGTGTGCTTCACCCAAAATACGCTCCGCTTCTTTACCTGTCATTTTCTTGGCGCGCAAATCCACCAACATCACATGTGAATCTGTGCCACCCGACACAATCCGCAGACCGCGCTCAATTAAAGTCTCTGCCAAAGCTTTGGCATTTGCTATCACCTGCTTTTGATAGTCTATAAAGCTAGGTTCTTGCGCCTCTTTAAATGCCACAGCTTTAGCGGCAATCACATGCATTAATGGGCCACCTTGTAAGCCTGGAAACACAGCAGAGTTAATCGCTTTCTCATGTTCAGCCCTCATCAAGATAATGCCACCACGTGGACCACGCAAACTCTTGTGCGTGGTTGAAGTGACAATATCAGCATGAGGTACTGGGTTGGGATAAACACCCGCAGCAACGAGGCCCGCATAGTGAGCCATGTCGACCATAAAAATTGCGCCTACTTCTTTGGCTAGTTTTCCGATGCGCTCAAAATCAATTTTTCTGGAGTAAGCAGATGCCCCAGCAATGATAAGTTTTGGTTTGTGCTCACGCGCTAATCGCTCCATCTGCTCGTAATCAATTTCTTCATTTTTATCCAAGCCGTAAGCAATTGGATTGAACCACTTGCCGCTCATGTTCAGGGCCATACCGTGAGTCAAGTGACCGCCTTCAGCCAAACTCATTCCCATAAAGGTATCACCTGGTTTTAAGAAGGCCAGAAAAACGGCTTGGTTTGCTGAAGCACCACAATGAGGTTGAACGTTTGCCGCCTCAGCGCCAAACAGAGTCTTCACGCGATCCAGCGCCAATTGCTCAGCCACATCAACAAACTCACAACCACCGTAATAACGCTTGCCCGGGTAACCTTCTGCATATTTATTGGTCAACTGGGAGCCTTGAGCCTCCATGACAGCTGGAGAGGTATAGTTTTCAGAAGCAATAAGCTCAATATGGTCTTCTTGGCGCTTATTTTCGTTCTGAATGGCTGCCCAGAGCGCTGGGTCGGTTTTGGCTAAAGTGTTTTGACGGTCAAACATGGTGATAATCCTGAATAAGTTGGATTGCTTAAGTAAAATCAACCTACATCATACAAAATCCTCCATGAACCCTACTCAAGACCTCTCCTTTCTCTCCCTAGTCCTCAATGCCAGTCTATTAGTCCAGTTGGTAATGTTGTTATTAATGGGCATGTCCATTGCCTCTTGGACCATTATTTTCAAAAAAGGAGCCGTCCTGAGGGGGGTGCGCAATGACACTGAGCGCTTTGAGCATGACTTTTGGTCTGGAGGGGACTTAAATACCCTACTAGAAGCCTCCTTACGCAATAAAAGCAGCAGTGCTGTTCTGGAACATATTTTTGAAGCTGGTATGCAAGAATTTATGAAATTGCGTGAGATTGACGCTGCCCGTCGCGCCATGAAAGCCACTTATCAGCGTGAAATGGACATCCTCGAGGCAAATCTCCCTTTCTTAGCCTCTGTAGGTTCAGTTTCCCCTTATATCGGCCTCTTTGGCACTGTTTGGGGGATCATGCACGCCTTCCGTGGCCTAGCTAACGTCCAAAATGCCACCTTGTCAGCAGTAGCACCCGGTATTGCCGAAGCGCTGGTAGCGACGGCTATTGGCCTGTTTGCAGCGATTCCAGCAGTGGTGGCCTATAACCGTAATGCCACTGATGTCGATCGCCTCTCGATTCGTTTTGAAACCTTCATTGAAGAGTTCACCAATATCTTGCAACGCCAAGGAACGGGCAAATAGGCATGGCAGGCTCATCCCTTAGAGGATCACGCAAACGTCGTGTGATGGCTGACATCAATGTGGTCCCCTACATTGATGTGATGTTGGTGTTACTAGTGATCTTTATGGTGACTGCCCCCATGGTCAATCCAGGTGTTGTTAACCTGCCAACGGTTGGTGGTGCAAAAGTACAATCCTTGCCACCCATTTTTTTAACCATAGACGCTAATGAAAATATTATTGTGCGTAAAGATGGTGATCCTGTGCAAACTTTAAATAAATTTGAGCTAGGCACTTTTGCTCGCTCTCAAGCAGAAAAGTCTGCTGACCAACCCCTTGTTCTTGCTGCAGATAAATCCATCAAATATGAAGTCGTGATGGAGGTGATGTCTAAGCTCAAAGAGAATGGCGTCAAACGCGTTGGCCTGGCTGTGAAGAGTCAATAAATATATTGCCGACTAACTTCATTAACATTTATCACGAATTCTCTATTTTCATTTCATGACAAGCGCGCAACTCCGGCACATGCCTTTCTTGCGAAGCACTCGTGCCAAGAAAGTCAGTAATAAACGCGCTTTTACTTATTCGCTCGCAGCACACTTAGGTTTACTGGCTTTTTTGATGATTGGCATTAGCTGGCATACCAGCACTCCTTCAGGTGTTGAAGTAGAGTTATGGGATACAAGTCAACCAGTAGAGATCCCAAAAGAGCCAGAACTTAAAACCGAAGTAAAAGAGGAAGCTGCGGATATTGCAGTCAAGAAAAAGAAGCTTGAGAAAGAGCCGCCCAAAAAAGAGATAGTAAAAGAAGTACCTAAACCTGTTCCCCCAGTAAAAGTCTCGCCACTTAAAGAAAAAGAACAACCAAAAAAAGCTGAAGCACCTAAAGCGCTTTCACCAGCAGAAGTGAAAGCGAATGCCGCAGCAGAAAAAGTACGCGCAGATCAGTTAGCTCGTTTACGAGCGGCCGCCGGTGCTGAAGGTGGCAGTGGCGGTACAACTGGTAGCGGTGTTGGTGGAGGCGGCAACGCGCCCCCGGACTGGACAGATAAAGTAGTGAAAAAAGTAAAGCCCCTGATCGTCTTTAATCCAGAATCTATCAGCGGTAATCCAGCCACAGTGATTAAAGTAGATCTCGCGCCAGATGGCGCAATTTTAAGCACGAGTATTTTGACTTCCAGTGGTAATGCAAGTTGGGATCGCGCAGTCCTGTTAGCGCTAAGCCGTGCTGAAAGCTTGCCAAAAGATGACAATGGCAAAATTCCACAACGCCAAGTAAAACTTACCTTTAAACCTAGGGACTAGAGCATGTTGCAATTTGCAAAGAAATTATTTTCAACTAGCATGTCAGGGCTGATCTTCTGTTGCTTTGGCTTTATCAGTTCAGCATCAGCGCAAATGAATATTGAAATTACTGGCGTAGGTCAAGCGCTTTATCCTATTGCAGTCATGCGCTTTAAAGATGAAAACAAACTTCCTACTAGCGTTAGCGAAATCATTCGCCAAGATTTAGCCCGTAGCGGTTACTTCAAAAACACTGAAAACGGCAATGCCAGCGAAAATGATGAAGGCGCACCCAACTATAAATCTTGGGCAGCGCGTGGAGCCGATGCTCTAGTCCTCGGTTCCGTAGTGCAAACAGGTGGAGCTCAATTTGAGATTCATTACAAATTATTTGATATTCGTAAGAGTCAAAGTTTGGGCGGTTTAAACCTCAACTCGAGTGTAGATAATTTACGCGCAGTAGCGCACAAAATTGCTGATGACATCATCTTCAAATTGCTCGGTGAACGGGGCGTCTTCTCGACCAGACTTTCCTATGTGATTAAGGAAGGTAAGCGCTATCGCTTAGTGATTTCTGATGCGGATGGTCAAAATATTCGCAATGCAATGAATAGCTCTGAGCCGATTATTTCTCCGTCTTGGTCCCCCGATGGAAAAAAAGTAGCTTATGTTTCTTTTGAGGATCGCAAGCCTGTGGTTTACGTTCACGAGTTAGCGACAGGACGTCGTATTGCGCTATCCAATCAAAAGGGTAATAACAGCGCGCCCGCCTGGTCTCCTGACGGCAGGCAACTGGCTATCTCTCTATCGCGCGATGGCAATACCCAAATCTATGGCATCAATGCTGATGGCACTGGATTACGTCGCTTGACCCGTGGCAGTACGATCGATACCGAACCACAGTATTCACCTGATGGTCGCTCTATTTATTTCACTAGTGATCGCGGGGGTAATCCTCAGATTTATCGGATGAGTGCCGAAGGCGAGCAAGCGGAAGGTGTTAAACGCATTACCTATAAGCAAGGTTTTGTAACGTCTCCGCGCATCTCACCAGATGGTAAATACTTGGCTTACATTGCTAATATCGGTGGGGCTTTTAGGCTTTATATCTTGAACCTGGCTACCGGAGACTCTCAAGCCTTGACTGAGGGCTTTACAGACGAGTCTCCTTCTTTTGCCGCCAATGGTCGCTACGTGCTGTACTCCACCAAAGTAGGTGGTAAACGAGTGCTCGCAGCGGTATCCGTCGACGGTAACTCGAGGCAGGTACTCAGCATCCCAGGATCCGATGTTCGTCAGCCATCTTGGGGTCCGTTTATGGATTAAGTTTGTAGACTAACTAAGGGAACTAGGTTAATCCAGCCCCCTTAGGGGCATAATATTGCCTATTAGCTTATTTAATTGCTCAGTTTTGTAGGAAAAAGGAAAGACCATGAAGATTTCGATTGCACGCCGTGCTGCAACATTTGCACTTTTGGGAATAAGCGCACTACTTTTAGCCGCTTGCTCTAGCGTCAAACTAGACGATGTAGATAGCGATAGTGCCAATAGCAGTAGTGGTGGCAACTTTAGCTCACAGCCATGGAATGATCCTAAGAGCGCCCTGTATGAGCGCAGTGTTTACTTTGGTTTTGATGAGTACACCGTTCAAACCAAATATCAAAAAATGCTGTCTGCCCACGCGAGCTATTTAAAAGCTAATCTAAAACAAAAAGTCATCATCCAAGGTAATACCGATGATCGCGGCACTGCAGAGTACAACCTCGCCTTAGGCCAACGTCGTTCAGATGCCGTTCGCAAGTCATTAAACTTGATGGGTGTTTCCGATGATCAAATAGAAGCTGTCAGCTTCGGCAAAGAGAAACCAAAAGTAGAAGGCGATAATGAATCAGCTTGGACTGAGAATCGTCGTGCAGACATTGTTTACATCACAAACTAAATGAAGAAGCTGCAACTCTCTTGTAAAAAAACGCTCTCAGGAGCGTTTTGTTTAAGTGCCACTGTCTTTTGCTTAACGGCCTCAGGTAGTGCTTGGGCACTCTTCTCCGATGATGAGGCACGCAAAGCCATTTTAGATTTACGCAGGTCTTTGGCCACTACACAGCTTGAGCTTCAGAACCAAATCGAAAAGCTCAAAACGGATAATGCTGAGCTGCGCGGCAAGATTGAGGAGCTTGAGAAGCAAGGTAGTGATATTAACAACAGTCAAAAGACTTACTATCAAGATTTGGACAACCGACTTGGCAACTTTGAACCTAAAACTGAAACCGTAGAGGGTATCACTGGGACTGTGCAGCCAGGCGAGAAAAAAGCTTATGACGATGCCTTAAAA
>CAIMXN010000189.1 GCA_903845455.1 uncultured beta proteobacterium
AGTAAAAACAGTTTTAGGGCCCATAGCTCAGTTGGTTAGAGCAGAGGACTCATAGCGAAAGTTGTGCCTTATGCGTGGAAACTGCATAAGGGATGGTGTCAAATTCGGAGAAAGCTAAATGCAGCCAAAAGTTGCACAAGCTAACGCCGAGCCAAGCTTCAGTATGAAAGTGCTGTTGAAGGTGTAGAGACTAGACGGCACCCATCTAAGTCGAGCAATCGATATGATGAAGGCATAGTCCAGGGAGTTGTGAAAGCAACACAAACCGGAATCCTTTGGTCCCAGGTTCAAGTCCTGGTGGGCCCACCAGAAAAGCAAACCCTCATCAGAAATGGTGGGGGTTTTGTCTTTTGAGGGAACGAGGGTAAGCTTGATCATATAGTCTAAATATAAAAAATGCTGATCAAACTACCCGAACAATTTTATCCACCACTTTGGGATGAATACGAAAAGAGAAGGCAGCATGCCGCAATCACCCCATGGTTCGCTCCGCAAAGTGAAGTCAATCGATTCCGCGCGAGATATAGATTGGCGAAATCTTTTAGGGGGTTGAATTTGGAGGGCTATACCGAGGATACAAAGGCTGGTTACGAAGCGCTTACCAAGGTAGCATTCTTCTGGTCTGCTTACGAGCAGATGCTGAGAGCTCTCAAGATTAAAGATGGTCGGGAAATTATTAAAAATCACCCGATGAAAGAGGCAATCAAAAAAATTAAAAAATTAGATGCTGAATTTAAATTTTTTCGATTTGTTAGACAAAAACTAAAAGATGAAAACTATCTAAAAGATAAAGTGACAATTTTTATCGATGGTGGTGCATGTACAGTATTAACCTTAGCTGCGTCCGTGAGGCATATTTACTTGCATGGCCATCTAACTGCAAATGTTCAGCGTTTGCACCCTAGCATTGTTGTTCAAATTTGCGATCTCTTAGCTGATTCAATTTTGATCATTATTGATGCTGAATTTAAAGAAAGTATTGAAGCTTTGATGATTGCCTACCCAGAACATTGACTTAATGACAAATTTAAATTTATTACGTGTTGCTTTGGATAATCTTGAAACACAGGGGCTTGATGCGTTTAAGCATATTGATGCTGTAGAGAGTCTCAAAACGCAATTTAATCATTCCATTAAATCGATTGCAGGCAGAGGCTGGTTGCCGGTGTATACATGTTTAGTTTATGTGATGGGGTTTAATGGCGATGCAACTTATTCTGCAGCAATGAAGAAGGCAAGCCCTAAAGAACCTTTTGCAGGAAAAGAATTTTTTGATTGGATAGTGACTAATAATCATCTCATGCAGATTTATGATAGAAGTGAGTCGGCAGGAGATTGGATTGTTTACTTCAACCCTCATAATCAGTTCAAGCACATTGGTATTTTGTCTGATAAGAAACGGGTTAAATCCAAGTGGGGAGAGTTGGGTCTATATGATCATGAGGTATTTGAAGTGCCAGCAAGTTACGGTGATGACATTAAATATTTTGAACCAATCAAATACGATGTTGCTATAGCTAGTTTTAGGCAGTTCGCAGCAGAAACAGTCTAAATAACCGTTACTTAAAGTAACGCTTATCCCTCCCGTAATCCTCATTTATCCCCACAAACTATCCATTAAGCACCACAACTAGCCACAAGTTCTTTTGGCTAAATTGACCTGAAGAATTCAGCCAACTTGGTTGCTCTAGCTGGGGCTCTGAAGCTAAAGTATATGTATGGCAATTAAAAAAGAAAGCACACATCAACTCATACACCGTAATCTGACCCTCTATCAGCGCGAGCATAGTGCCGTATGGCAATGTCGCTATAAGGTGGATAACAGGTGGATACGAGCAACTACCAAAGAAACCCAGCTTGATTTAGCGATTAATAAGGCTAAAGAGCTATTGGTAGAAGCAGAAATACGCAAGCGCTCTGGTATCCCGGTTGTGACCAAACGCTTTAAAGATATCGCTATGTTGGCTATTGATCGCATGGAGCGAGACTTGAAGGGTGGCTTGGGTAAATCAATCTATAAAGACTACATCCGCATTATTAATGAGCATTTCATCCCCAGTCTTGGACAAAGGCTTATTACTAATATTGACTACGATGCTCTGCAGCAGTACTACGATGACCGTGAGGCTAGGTATGGCTTGGCAATATCAAACAGTAATCGCAAGACCCAAAATGCCGCATTTAACAGAGTGTTTGATGAAGCTATTGTTCGGGGTTACTTATACGTGCGCCACTAAGTGGATTAGTGAGGCTTATCAAGTCAGATTTCCGAGTAATACTAGAGTTACCCGTATTCCACCAAACACTTCCTACAAAAAAGGGGGTATAGAATACGAAGCGAGCTACGAAGAAGTTAAGAACAATATCTTTGTTACAAGAATTCTGAAGGTACAAAGGCCCGGTGCTGTATGTCAGCCCGAAGAGCTACAGAGATGGAAGGATTTTTATCAGGTATTTATAAAAGATATGCGAGGGCAGATATTTTATGAGTAAGCCATATCCCATAGCTTACTATTTTGCTTATGGTTCTAATATTAGCTCCGTGCAAATGCGCACTAGATGTCCTGATGCAATATTTAATGGAGCAGGATATTTAAAAGATTACGATTTTTTGATCAATGAGCGAGGAGTGGCGACAATTATTCCTCGGGAGGGGTCTATAGTTTATGGGGTGATCTGGGAGGTATCCCCTAAAGATATTGAGTCACTCGATATTTATGAAGGGGTGAGGCAAGGTATATATATAAAGCAAAATGATATTTGTATAAATATAAAAACTAAAAAAATATTAGCATTTATCTATGTGGCTGATAATCAAGAAATTGGAGCGCCACGCCATGGCTATTTGGAAAAAATTATTGATAACGCATATATTCTTGATTTTGATTCTAATTATGTTGATAAACTTAAAAAATGGATGCCCGAATAAATTTTGTCAAGCAATGGTTCTCGCGATCTGAAAATTCAATAGATGAGTTTGAGCAATTTATTTTTTTATGGTTATGCATGGTATGTATAGCCAAATATTGGTATCAAATGAATCATCGTTTAGATAGGAATTACGAATCTCCAAAAGATGACGGATACTATATTGAAGAGTATTTTAAGAGTCATCGTAACGCGACAGTAATTATTGATGTTTGTTCAAACTTAAGCGAATATAAGAAGTTAGCAAAAAGAAAGTCTATAAATAATGACTACGTAATTGGTGGGGCGCAAGATAGCAATGGATTATTCAAAAATTTGTATATGCATTTTTCCTTCAATACACCCATGACTACTGCATCTCAATCAAAAGCTATTGGAATGGCCCTTAAAGGTATAAGAAATAATTTGTTTCATGGGGGAAAGCTATACGACAACACTGAGGACAAAGACCTTCTTGGTTTAAGTACCCCAATACTAAAAGCCCTAGTTATAGACTCTGCAAAAAACCACATGGAACTAACGCTATGAATGATGACATTAGATTTGAAATTTTAGGTCCCAAGTTGACTTTGCTCGAAGAGCGAATTGTTGGGAAATCTTTTTTGCAAGAGCTTGTGGATAAAAAATCTATTGTCAAATGGGGTGGGGCTGGCGTAATTATTGCGATGGCTGGCTTAGATCATGAATCATCCGACTATGTTTTGGTATCCCCATATGCTAACGAGATTGCTTGGTATTTTGAAGAAGTAAAAAAGATTTTGTATGAATCTAATGTAATGGACTACCTTTCAAAATTTACTGTATTTAGAAGGCTAGCAACTATAGCAAGTGAAGCCCCAGGGAATTCCACTGCTATTGAAGTCTTACTCCTTATGCAGCTGGGAATAAAAAAAATGGCTATTTCTTGGGACGCATTCAAATCTGATGCCTAAAAAACAGCCGGTCTTTCCCGGCTGTCCGCTTGCTCGCACCCTGAAGGAGGGCCCAAAGAGCTGGGTTAGGCAGAATGCACAAGCTGATATGGTTTTCTCATGAGAAAGACTAATCAATGAAGTCTTTTGACCTTTGGGCACTCATACCTTATCCCGGTGATCACTAAAAAGCAGTAAAGCAAACGAAGCAAGGCTACATCACACCATTGAATTCATTAAAACAGGTCTAAAGCTCAAATAATGAGCTAATCTGATTCGGTAATAAATTCCCCTAATACCTTGCCATCGCGCACCCTGGCATACCCTCTGATATCGCTGGTGGCAGCAAAGCGGCGCTTGCCACAGTTGCTTCCCTTGGGCACAGAAAAAGACCACATCTCATCACGTTCGTCAGTCATCTCCGCCAGAAAATTTGCCCAGCCATGATTGAGATGCCCAAAGGGTACCTTTGCAATTACACCAGCTAAGTTAGGCCTTCCCTATACCGCTAGCGGTATTCTGCATTTCATGTCACGTAGCCGATCGTGTTCATGAGGGTCTGCGCCTGCTAGATAAATAATGAAATCAACTGAAAAGCGCGCATTGAGTTTTTCAAGAGAGTCTCTAAGGGCATTCAAATAAGTTTCATCATCGCAACCATCAGGCAAATCAATATCTAGATCACCTTGCTCCTTAGTAAACCTATTTCTCTTTGTTCCCTGGAACTTAAATTACCCTTAAGTACTTTCATTAGATAACCTGGATCGTGGGCATATAGAATTTGTGTATCAGTTGCACCAGGCGCTTCAAGGAGTTCAACTTCTGGAAGTGCGGCAACTAGATCACGCAAACGAGAATACTTTTCCATAGGAAAGCGATGCCCAGAAGGCAAAGGTAAGACAAAATGATCGGTATAAAATGCCTTCACTCTACAACTGCAAATTGCTCTAGTGTTTGAAGGAGAACAGTTTTAAGGGCACTAATGTGGGTACTCTCTAACTTAATTTGAGGCGCGCAATCGGCTTCATGTGCCTCAGCCCAACGGTTAATGCATAGACACCATTGATCTCCTGGCACTAGTCCTGGAAATTGAAACTCTGGCCTGGGGGTGATTAAATCATTACCTTTTTCTAGGCTAAATTGCAAAAACTCCTTTGTAACAACTGCGCAGACTAGATGTCTACCAAGATCGTTAGCATCAGTTTTGCAGCAACCATCTCGAAAGAATCCAGTTAAAGGATCAAAAGAGCAGGGGACGAGAGGTTGTCCTAATACATTGAGATCAACTTCTTTAGGCATGTGGTTCTTATTTAATTTGTTGGATTTAAAAGAAGTTTATTTTAGATGTTATTTGCATCCAAGAACTCTCCCTAGAAATAGTGAAGACTCTTTGGTCTCAGGCTTAAGTCTTGGTGGCCTACCAATGAAATCAAAGACTTAGGAAAAACTTTCTAAGTTGTTGTTCTATTTGTGCTGCCAAGTGTGTACACAATCTCCACACATCTTCTATTGCAACCCCAATAAACATATAGATCTGCCAGTGGAGCAATGAACTACCTTTAGATTGCGGTGTGCAAGTGAGAAAGGGTTTATTGCGGCCAATAGGAGTCTTTGGGGTCTAGAGTATTTAAACCTCTAAGATCTGATCTAAACAACACCAATCTTCTCCAATGTATTTGCCTCTGAATCGACATCAGAAATGGTGGTGGTGTTATCTTTTGAGTATTACTTTAAGAAAAGCTTATGGAACCAAAAAAACGTCAAACTTCTTAAGCTATATGCTGACAAAATTCATCAACATGATCCAGAATCGGAATATTTTGTAGATGAAGTATAAGTAAACTTGTGTATAGTCATTTACGATATTTGCAGGGGTTGAAACTACTTTA
>CAIMXN010000190.1 GCA_903845455.1 uncultured beta proteobacterium
ACAGCCTCTTTTAAGGCTGCATTTGAGGCTGCGCTCCAAGGCTTTGATCAAGTTCGCTCATCTGTACATACTGCTTATGCTAATTTAGAGAAGAGTGCTGATAGCGCATTAAATTCGAATGAACATGTTGTTCAGACAGCCACTAAAGCTCGCAAAGCAATCGCCGCTTCTTAATCTCAATATTGATGAATGAGATGGCCACCTTCGGGTGGTTTTTTGTTGTCTCTGCATGGGCTGCTTTGGGTCGAACTGAGACGATCAGGTATCTCAAAATTGGTTCGTTTCAACGGCCGCTATTAGGTTAATAACAGCCCTGTAGTTGCCTTTGTCACAAATAGGGGCTACTCACGCCCTACCCCTCTGATTCATCAGAGCCAAAATCTGGCAGCTGTAAATACCGCCATACTGATCACCAAGGTAATCAGCATTTTTTTTGTGAAATAAAAAGCAATCAGGGCTGCTATACCACCCCAAATATTGGGTAGCCTGAGATTAAATTCAGCAACACTAGCAGCGCTTGCTGGCAAAAAGATTTCTGGCGCCAAGATAGCAATCATGGCAGCTAGTGGTGCAAAACGAATTGCCTCTAGTATTAATGGAGATACTTTAATGCGCTCACCCAACAGGAGAAAAAAACTGCGAGAACAAATTGTTACCACAGTCATCCCGATAATCAGCAAAGTAATATTGAGATCAATCTGCATAAGGCACACTTCCTTTTGGTGACTTATCCATCATCATGCCAACAATCAAGGCCGCCACAATTGCTAAAAGAATATTGAGTCGAAAAGGTATGCCGTAACTTGCTACGGCAACCACGGCTGCGGTCAATGCCGCCCAACGAGCAGGCGATCGATCCAGCATGGGAACCACAACTACCAATAAGGCAATTGCGCCAGCAAATTCAAGACCCCAGTTATTCGGAATTTGGCTTGCTAGGAGGATGCCAATGATAGAGCCAACCTGCCATAAGGCCCAATTTCCAAACTGCATACCCATCATCCAATGCAGACGTAGATGCTCTTGATCAGCATGCAACTCTCGCTGGGTTTGTGGCTTTGGGTAACGTTTCACATACAAGAGATAACTAAAATCTGCGGTGCAATACCCTAAGAAGATTCTGCGCCAAGTACTTAAGTAAGAAAAATGGGCCTGCAAGCCTAAACTGAAAATCACGAAGCGCAAGTTCACCATGAATGAGGTAATCAATATCATCCAGATCGGTAGCCCCACTGCAATCAGTGGCAGCGCTGCCAATTGGGATGTCCCTGAATAGACAAGGATGTTCATGGCTAAGGCTTGATGCAGCGTTAAGGTCGATTTGGCCATGGCAATACCGGTGACAAATCCCCAGGTCAAGATCGTCACGCTTGAGCGCGACATTTCTTTTAAACCATCGACCAAGGACTGCTTTTGCTGAGGCGTCATGCTCTGAAATTAAATACCCATAGTTCTATAGAGGATCTTGCTCTTCATCTCATCCCAAAGACTTTGAAAGTCTTCAGTTTTGTCCTCTGAAAGAGTTAAGGGCTTAAATAAATCACTAAAAAAGATTGTTTTCTTAGGCACTAAGGTCTTCTCAAATTCAGTCAGGCCAATCGGTTTGTCATCCATGTCTCGCATGAGTTCAGCCGAACAAATAATGGCCTGCTCATTGTCTTTATCGATCACGGCAAACTCAATGAGTTGCTGAGTTTTTTCTAGAATCACTAGCGCTCCTCTGGCGTAGCACACTGCATCATGCGCTTGCACGATAAATGCCAGAAATTGGGATTCTTCAGCCTCTGCCATTCCAAGATCGTCAATAAAAAAGAGATATTGATCACCTTCGCTATTAACTAAAGTAAATACCTTGGGAATGACGCCATGACCCAAAGCCAAATTACGATAGTAGCTAGTGATTTCGACAGCAAGGTTTTCGGCAAAGAGATGCATAGTAATAAAAGAATCTACCAATTAGGATTGCAATTGTTTTTTTAGAAAATCTAGCGTACGCGTCCAAGCAAGCCGAGCTGCTTCAGAGTGGTACTGCAAAAATGGCAGATTTCTGGAATCAGCTTCTTCATTAGCAAAGGCATGCTTAGCGTCGTAACGATAAAACTCCAACTGCGCGCCAGCCTCTGTTAGCTTTGTCTCTAAGAGATCAACGCCAGCGATAGCAAAAGCATCATCATGCAGCGCCCAGTGGGCCATCATTGGTTTAGTCACTGCGCTAGCGTCAACATACTCTAGCGGAGGGTAACCATACCAAACCACTGTCGCATCGAGCTCTGGAACATTGCAAGCTGATAAAACAGTTAATGCCCCACCCATACAAAAACCCGTTACCGCAACTTTAGAACTACCCGTGGCTTTCAAATACTGAACGGCCCCACGAATATCCTGACTGGCAGCTTCACCGAAATTGAGGTCATTCATTAAATGTTCTGCCTCATTCACCTCAAGCGCTACTTTGCCTCGATATAAATCGGGTACTAAGGCACGATAGCCAGCTTCAGCCAAGCGGTCCGCTACCCCTGTGATCTGATCAGTCAGACCCCACCACTCCTGAATCACCACGATGCCGGGAGCATTTTCTGAGTTCTGTGCTTGGGCCAAATAAGCATTTGCTGATTGCCCGTCTGGTCGTTGGTATTGGATCATAGATTTCACCTTAAATATAAGTTAGTTAGGTCGACGTTATTTGATTAGTCTTTTGATCAGCATGAATATATCCCACCAACCAGAAGGTGAGCAAGCCACAAATGACTGCACCATAACCTACCAAGTTGTAATGTTGCATCTTGCCATCGGCACCAATGGTAACTATGGCTCCAGCAACTACAGAAGCAATGCCTGAGGCGAGCATTTGCACAGAACCAATCAAACTCATGAAGGTGCCTCTGATTCTGGCCTCAACCACCTGACTCACCATGGCCATTGCTGGAATCATGCGGCCTGAAATCAAAATAAAGAATGAAGTTGAATTAATTAATACTACCCACAAAGGTACGGGGCCCAGATTGGTAGTGACCAGTAGCGGCACAAGACTAATGATCGCCAAGACTTTAAAGACCTTCACCTTGCCATACTTGTCTGCCATGTGGCCGATATAACGCGAGCTCATCAGAGTAGCTATACCACCACAAAGATAAATTAGAGAAATATAAGAATTATCAATACCAACATTTGATGTGAGGTACAGCGCAATATAGGGAATCACTGCAAATCCCGTCATCATGACCAGCCCCATGAATACAAATGCTCTTAAATGTTGATGTGCAATGGCGACATCGTAAATTTGCTTAAAGCGGCTACCCTCATGCACATGATCAAGATGCCCAAGGATTTTAGGAATATTGCGATAAGCCAAATACAAAATGAGTACAGAGACCAATGCAATAAAAATGAAGGGGGCACGCCAACCTAAGAATGTGATGTGGTTCGCCAAAAATAAACTCAATGGCACACCTGCAACTGTCGATACTGAAAATGCCGCCATGACTGTGCCCAAGGCTTTACCTCTGCGCTCAAATGGGATGGAGTCAGCCACGATGGTTTGCACTAATGAACCTAGAATTCCGCCAAACGCGCCAGCAAATGCTCTCGCAATAAACAAGGTGTGATAGTTGGGAGCAAAACCACATGCCAAGGTGGCAATAATGAAGCACGCATAAAGACTTAACAATAACTGGCGACGCTCAAACCGATCGATGTAATAAGTCGCAAACACACCGGCAGCGGCAGCCGCAAAAGTATATGAAGAAAGCAATAAACCAAACTGGTGGGTATTGATGTTCAGGACGCGAATAAATTCTGGTCCTAAGGGCATCATGATCATGAAATCCAGAATATGGGTGAACTGAATTCCAGCTAAGGCTAGCAAGAAAAAACGCTCTTGCTGAGGAGTACGAACAGAACTCAAAATGGGGTCAACAATGCTAATAGTGTGAGCAAAAGCCTATTATCCACGCTAGCGCGCAGATCTGCATTGGGGTACGATCAAAGCTCAATCTATAGAATCCAAACCTACCCTTGATTAAATGCTAGCCTTCTTACCTACCCCTACTGGTTTTTCACTGCCCTATTTATTCGTAGACATTTTTTGTGGGCTGATTGGACTCTCAATCATCCTCATTTTTCATGGCAGTGCTCTAAACCACATCGTGATGCGCTTTGAACGCTTCACCGAGCTAAATCTTGGAAAAAAGCAATATAACCGAATATTTTTCCATTTCTATCTGGCTTTTATCTTCTTTGCCCTGATTCACATTTCTGAGATCTTTATTTGGTCTGGAATCATTCTCTGGCTTAATCTGATTCCGGACACAATCCAAGCCATTCTCTTTGCAGGAAGCTGCTACACAACGGTTGGCTTTGTTGCCGATATTCTGCCCGCAGGCTGGAAAAGTCTGGCTTTCTTTATCGCCTTTACTGGGCTTTTTTCACTGGCGTGGACCACATCTGTGATGATAGGAATGACCGCTATCTATAAGCAAGCTTGGAATCTACAATATGCGCAGCGTAAGCGTAAACAATCACTTTAAGAAAAATTCCTCCAAAACAGACAATTTTGGATCTAATGGGGTCATTTTTAGCTAAAAATGAATACTTTATAAATCTTCAGAAATTACTTTAAGTTTTGCTGTAGTAGCCATAAACACAGCGATTGCCCCCTCTAGAAGGATCATGGGTATCCAGAATAACGCCGTTGACCACAGCTGTTAAGTGTTTTGAGACCTTCACAATCAAGATGCCCTGAGGCAGCTCGTTAGCCCTTAAATGAACCTGGCAACCTGCCCCAACTTGCATTGTCGGAACCCACTCAAAACCCAGACCAATAATGTAATCATGAAAGACATTACGATGATTGCCGTTACGGGGAGATGAGCCCTTCGCATTGAGTCTTCTAGCCAATTTGTCGTTACGTAACTGGGCATAAGTCTCATTGGCAAGCCTCAAGTCTTCATAGACCTGTAGATATGGCAGCTTAGTGGCTATCGCTATAGATCTCACCACACAGTCTCCCGCCCCACCCTTAAAACCAGCAGCAGTCCTACCCCCATCATTGAACTGAAAGTTCAACTGGCTAACTGGTTTGGAGAACGGATTTAAAAAGCTGAACATATTGATCTAGGGTGCAAATAAAAAATGGACTTGCCTCACGACAAATCCATTTTGATTGCTTTAATCAGAAATTACTTCGCTAAAGCTTGCTTCACTACTAAACGCCAAGCATGTAGCAAAGGCTCGGTATAACCATTCGGTTGCTCAAGACCCTTGAAGATCAGATCACTAGCAGCTTTATAAGCATAAGAATCTTGATAGTTTGGCATCATCGGCTTGTACAAAGCATCGCCAGCATTTTGACCATCGACCACTTTAGCCATACGCTGCAAGGTTTCATTTACTTGAGCTTCAGTAACGATGCCATTGAGTAACCAGTTAGCAATATGCTGGCTCGAAATACGCAATGTCGCACGATCTTCCATTAAGCCAATATTGTGAATATCAGGAACCTTAGAGCAACCAACACCCTGATCAATCCAACGCACCACATAACCTAAGATGCCTTGGCAGTTATTGTCCAACTCTTCCTGAATCTCTTCTTTAGACCAGTTTGCTTTTTCAACTACTGGAATCGTTAAGAGATCATTGATCAAGGCTTCCGCTTGCGCAGCGCTATCCAATTTTTCCATTTCTTTTTGGATCTCAGCAACGTTTACTTGATGGTAGTGCAGCGCATGCAAAGTGGCTGCTGTTGGTGATGGCACCCAAGCGGTATTGGCACCGGCTTTGGGATGAACGATTTTTTGCTCCAACATGGCTTTCATTAAATCGGGCATCGCCCACATACCCTTACCAATTTGAGCGCGGCCCCGTAAGCCACAATCCAAACCTGCAAAGACGTTACGACGCTCATAGGCTGATAACCATTTACTGGTTTTCATATCACCCTTGCGCATCATGGGACCAGCATGCATAGCCGTATGCATTTCATCACCAGTACGGTCTAAGAAGCCAGTGTTAATAAAGGCAACGCGTGCGCCAGCGGCAGCAATAGCCGCTTTGATGTTAGCGCTCATACGACGCTCTTCATCCATGATGCCCAGCTTGACGGTGTCAGCAGGTAGGCCCAGTAATTTCTCAACACGACCAAAGAGTTCGCCAGCAAAGGCTACTTCTTCTGGACTGTGCATTTTTGGTTTAACAATGTAAACAGAACCCTTGCGAGTATTACCAATCGTCTGAGTGGCTGGACGATTAATGTCATACAAAGCAATCAATACGGTGACTACCGCATCCAAGATACCTTCGTAAATCTCTTTACCTTCGCCAGTAATGATGGCTGGGTTAGTCATTAAATGGCCAACGTTACGCAGGAATAAGAGTGAACGGCCATGCAATGTCACCACGCCGTCTTGCGCATCCACTGCACCAATACCAGCGGTGTATTTGCGGTCTGGGTTCAGTGTGCGGGTAAAGGTTTTGCCACCCTTTTGCACTTCTTCTACCAAAGTGCCTTTCAGAATGCCCAACCAGTTTTCATAAGCAATTACTTTATCGTCGCCATCAACAGCAGCAATCGAATCTTCTAAATCCAAAATAGTCGACAAAGCCGCTTCAAGCACCACATCATTAACGCCAGCAGGATCACCAGAGCCAATCGTCTTGCTCTTATCAATCAGGATATCAATATGAATACCGTTATTGCGCAGTAATATGGATGATGGCGTAGAGGCATT
Organism: uncultured beta proteobacterium; assembly: GCA_903845455.1. Taxonomy (GTDB): domain Bacteria; phylum Pseudomonadota; class Gammaproteobacteria; order Burkholderiales; family Burkholderiaceae; genus Polynucleobacter. Next base: position 6,726 of record CAIMXN010000190.1, read on the forward strand.
ACCTTGGTAGCCAACAAACTGTTTCTCATCAGCCAATCCAGTCAGGCTACCGTCTTTTAATTTGACCGCAAGCTTATTACCATCCACGGTATACGCCACTACATCACGATGTGAACCTTGAGCTAAAGGCGTTGCCTGATCTAAGAAATTACGCGCATAAGCAACTACTTTGGCACCCCGAATCGGGTTGTATCCACCAGCTTTAGTAGCACCATCTTCTTCAGAGAGAACATCAGTACCGTAGAGAGCGTCATACAAAGAACCCCAACGTGCATTGGCTGCGTTCAGGGCATAACGTGCATTAAGTACTGGCACCACTAACTGGGGGCCAGCTTGTAATGCGAGCTCGTCATCAACATTTTTGGTGGTGCCTAAAACTTTTCCTGGCACTGCATCAAGGTAACCAATTTCTGTTAAATGCTGACGATAGGCAGGCATATCTTTTATGGGACCAGGATTGGCTTTATGCCATTGATCCAAAGCCACTTGCAAACGATCACGTTTAGCCAGTAATGCCTCATTCTTTGGTGTTAAATCTTGAACGATCTGGTCAAAGCCCTGCCAAAAATCTGCACTCTTGATACCAGTTCCAGGGAGAACTCGATCTTCAATGAAGCGATATAAAGGAGTGGCAACTTGAAGGCTGTTACAGGTAGTGCGTGCAGTCATGATCTAAACCTTAATTACAAATGTTAAATAAAATAAGTGAAATATTTTCCATTAATCCTGAAAAGGATGCTGGAGGAGAATGGTTTCATCGCGCTCTGGACCTGTTGAGACCATCGCAATGGGTTTACCAGCCACCTCTTCAATGCGGCGCAGGAATTTCTGAGCTTCAACTGGAAGCTGGTCCCACTCACGAATACCAAAGGTAGTCCCTTTCCAGCCTGGGAAATCCTCATAAATGGGCACACAACGAGAAACAGACTCTGCACCACGCGGCAAGACATCCAATGTCTGGCCATCTAACTTGTAACCAACGCATAAGCGAATGGTTTCTAAACCATCAAGAACATCCAGTTTGGTGATGCAAAGGCCAGTTAAGCCATTAATCTGAATCGAGCGCTTCAATGCAGCAGCATCGAGCCAGCCAGTGCGACGTGGGCGTCCAGTGACTGAGCCAAACTCTTTACCTACCTCTGCTAAACGCATACCAATAGGGTCTTGTCTCGCAGGATTGTCGTGATCATACAACTCGCTTGGGAATGGGCCTGCCCCCACTCGTGTGCAATACGCTTTAGTGATCCCTAAAATATATTGCAAAGAATCGGGACCAACACCAGAACCAGCAGCAGCATTACCTGCTACGCAGTTACTTGAGGTGACATAGGGATAAGTGCCATGATCGATATCGAGCAATGTGCCTTGTGCACCTTCGAATAAGAGATTCTGACCAGCCTGTTCAGCAGCATATAAAGCACTCGATACATCGACTACCATTGGTTTTAAACGCTCTGCATAAGACATGGCCTCTGCCAAAGTCTTTTCATAGCTAACAGGCTCAGCACCATAGTAATTGGTGAGCATGAAGTTGTGATATTCGAGGTTCTCGCGCAACTGCTCTGCAAACTTCTCTGGGTAGAACAAATCTTGTACCCGTAAGGCACGGCGCGCGACTTTATCTTCATACGCTGGTCCAATGCCGCGACCGGTTGTACCAATCTTCGCATCGCCCCGTTTCTTCTCGCGCGCATGATCAATCGCCACGTGATACGGCAGAATCAAAGTAGTGGCTTCTGAAATCTTCAAACGACTTTGCACATCCAAGCCGGCAGCTTCTAATTCACCAATCTCTTTAAATAAGGCTTCTGGAGAAAGCACTACGCCGTTACCGATATAGCAAATCACTTCTTTGTGCATGATCCCAGAGGGAATCAAACGCAAGATGGTTTTCTTGTTGCCAATAATCAAGGTATGGCCAGCATTGTGTCCACCCTGAAAACGCACCACTGCTTGTGCGTGATCGGTTAGCCAATCAACCACCTTACCTTTGCCCTCATCACCCCATTGGGTGCCGATGACAACGACATTACGACCACGTGCTTGCTGCTTTAAAGACATAATAAAATCCAGAAAAAATTACAAAATAGGTTTAATTCTTTGCTAGTGAATGACGACGTCAATTCACTTTTTCTTTACTTCCCAAGTATTGCCCTGCTTGAGCAATACTCGATCACATTCATACTCCGCAGTTTGCGCCAGATCACCAGCCATCAACTGAATAACAACTTCACCGCGCGAGCGCAAGTCAGCAATGGTTTGCGCTAAATTCACATCCTCAATCCAAGGCGCAACAATGGCAGGTTTGCGGGCACTCATTGGCGATAGATTGGCCAGCGTCAACAAGTCCAATGAAAAACCCGTTGCTGGACGTGCACGCCCAAAAGCTTGGCCAACGTGGTCATAACGTCCGCCACGCGCAATCGGTTGTGGCAACTTGTCGACATAAGCAGCAAACATCACACCGCTATGGTATTGATAGCCGCGCAGGTCTGCTAAATCGATACTGAGTTCTAAACCTGTAGATAGCGCTGCAGCAGCAGTCGATAAACGTTCGAGTTGAGTTAGCGCTTCATCAATCAATGCGTGTTTAGGCAAAACTTTTCTCGCTTTGGTCAGAACTTCGGCGCCAGGGCCATTTAATTCTGTCAGGGCAATCAACGCTTGAACAGTCTGAGAGCTTAATGATTTAGCCCAAACACTCAAGCGTGGACGATCTTTGGTTTGGAGCAATCCATAAAGCGTTTCGATATCCGCTTTATCAAGGTCTTGACCATCCAGAATGCCAGCCAAAATCCCAGCGTGTGACAGATCAAGATACACCTTGTCTAAACCAGCCAAGCCCAATGTTTTTAGCACCAAAGCAAGCGCT
>CAIMXN010000191.1 GCA_903845455.1 uncultured beta proteobacterium
AAGCTATTGTAAAATCACGCAAAATCATGAAATATCTCATGGTGTTGGGTAAAAGGTTGTAAATGTAGGGCCCAAACACTTTTAGGAATTTTTGCCAAGGTAAACATAATGCGTCAAAGCTCTCAAATCTCCAAATTAACTAGCTTAAGTACCGGTTTTGCGATCATCTCTATTTTCGCTCTGACCAGCATTTCTGGTATAGCCAATGCTTCTGATGCTGCTCCTACAGCCCCTGTTGCTGAGGCAAAGGCAGTTGTCCCAGCTAAGCCTAAAGCAGATGCTGCTGCAGGTGAGGCCCTTTACTCTAATGGTGACCCTAGTCGTGGCGTAACAGCCTGTGTGAGCTGTCACGGCGCTAATGGCAAGAGTGCTGTTGGCTCATGGCCTAAATTATCTGCCCAGCACGCTGCTTACCTTACAAAACAGTTGAAAAACTTTAAAGAGGGTAGCCGTGCTAATCCAGTGATGATGGGTATGGCTGCAACCCTGACCGAACAAGATATGCTCAATATCTCCGCTTATTTAGTGAAGCAAGAGCCTGCTTTAGGTGTTGCGCAAGATAAGGCAACCATTGAGCTTGGTAAAAGTATCTATCGCGGCGGTATCGCTTCTAAGGGCGTGCCAGCTTGTGCAGCCTGTCATAGCCCTAATGGTGCAGGTATACCAGCGCAATATCCTCGTTTATCTGGCCAGTGGGCTGAATATACTAGTGCCCAATTGCTTGCTTTCCGTGAAGGCACTCGTAAAAATAGTCCGCAGATGGCAATCGTTGCTGCAAGACTTTCTGATCAGGAGATGAAAGCAGTTGCAGACTACATGGCTGGCTTACGCTAATAGCAACCCGTATTAAAATTAAACCCCGCTAAATAAGCGGGGTTTTTTATTGCCTAAGCCTTAATGCTCAAAAATTTAATTGTCTTATTTAGGCAAAAGGCTCTCATTGGCGAAAAGATCTTTGATTTTCTCGCGCTCCCTAATCACATAAGCATTTTTTCCGTCGACCATAATCTCAGCAGGTTTGGGTCTAGTGTTGTAGTTTGAAGCCATGACAAAGCCGTAAGCACCGGCTGACAGAATGGCTAAAAGATCACCTTCTTCAACTGCAAGATTGCGGTCTTTACCAAGCCAGTCACCAGATTCACACACAGGACCAACAACGTCATAGGTGATGCTTTTAACGGCTTTATCGGCTACTGGAACGATGCTGTGATATGCCTCATATAGAGCAGGACGCATGAGTTCGGTCATCGCTGCATCAACGATGCAAAAGTTTTTCTCTACACCTGGTTTGAGATATTCAACTGAAGTTAATAGAACGCCAGCATTGCCAACTAAGGATCTACCAGGTTCAAGCACTACATCTAAATGCCCAAAGCCACGTTCTGCAACATGATTGAGCAATGTGTTGGTGAAGTCAGTAATGTCGGGTGGTGTTTCTTCGCCATAGGAAATGCCAAGGCCGCCACCAAGGTCGAGATGGTGAATCTCGATTCCCTCTCTATGAAGGTGGGATACAAGGTCCAATACTTTATCGAGCGCATCAAGATAGGGTGCGGTAGTAGTGATTTGTGAACCGATGTGGCAATCAATGCCAACGACATCAATTTGTGAAAGTAAGGCTGCTTCACGATATGTTTTTAAAACCTCGTGATAGGCGATGCCAAATTTATTGTCCTTCAATCCAGTAGAAATATAAGGATGCGTTTGTGCATCAACATCTGGGTTAACGCGCAAGGAGATAGGTGCGCGACAATCTAGTGATTGAGCGATGCGGTTGATTTTCTGTAGTTCTGCAATAGATTCAACATTGATGCATTTAACGCCGATTTTTAATGCTTGCACGATTTCATCTGCAGACTTTCCAACGCCAGCAAATACCAAACTTTTGGGGTCTGCCCCAATTGCAAGGGCGCGCGCTAATTCACCGCCACTGACCAAGTCAAAGCCAGCGCCTAATTTTTTAAAGCAATCTATCACTGCTAAATTGCTATTGGCTTTCATTGCAAAATGAACACGGGCACGACGTTTGCCCTTGCCATCTACACAAGCACGGTCATATGCTTGGTAAGCCTCGGTTAATGCCTTTTTACTATAGACATAGAGTGGCGTGCCAAACTCTTTTGCTAAGTCTGCTAAAGGAACTTCTTCTGCATACCAGGCGCCATTGCGCTCTGAAAATCCAGATAATGTAGGAAGAGGAATTGCAGTACTTTTCATTGCTTTACAGTAGTAGGGTCAGTTTCGCTAGGGTTTTGGGGTGGATATAGCTTACCTTTAGGCTCTGGCTCGCTTGGGGCTATAGGAGCGGGCAGCGGGGTTGGCAAATAAAGCGGTCCTCTAACCCCACATCCCACAAGGGATATTAGGAAGCTAATACTGAAGGTTCTTATAAGAATCGCTATCATGAATGTCTCTAAAACGAATGATTGAATATAGCATGCAGGACTCTCAAATCAAGTCAAATAATTCAAGTCCAGAATCGATTGATGACAAGCAATTTTATCAATTGGGAGCTCATTTACTGCACTCAATTGAAGTGGCTTTAGAGGCAGCTGACGACCAATTAGATCTGGATTTAGACGTAGAACGTCAGGGTGGTAATGTTATTAATATTCGCTTTCAGGATCGAAGCGTTATCGTAGTGAATACACAAGCACCATTGCATGAGATTTGGGTTGCAGCGAAGTCTGGTGGGTATCACTATCGTTGGGCGGGGACATTAGCTTCGCCATTATGGTTAGACACTAAAACTGGTCATGAATTATTAAGTGACTTATCTGAATTTGCTAGCGCTCAATCAGGCAAGTCAGTAAAGATTGATTTATTGAAATAGCTATCCAGTAAATTAAGCTGCGCCCGAAGCTTTGAGGGTTTCAATCACGGTTGCATCCGGTACGCTCTTGATGTGTGCTTTACCAATTTTTTCTAAAAGTACATAGCGAATGGTTCCACCTTCGGTCTTTTTATCTACTTGCATAAGCTCCATATAACGCTCAGTACCAAATTTTGGCGGCTCAATGGGAAGCTTCATGGATTGGATGATGTTTGTGAGGCGATCAAGCTCTGCTTGAGTGATTTGCCCAAGCCGGCAAGAAAGGTTTGCACCTAAAACCATGCCACAACCTACTGCTTCACCGTGTAGCCACTTTCCATAACCCATCCCAGCTTCAATTGCGTGGCCGAAGGTATGACCAAAGTTTAGGGTTGCCCGCACACCGCCTTCTCTTTCATCTGCGGAAACTACCGCAGACTTAATTTCACAAGATCGTAAAACCGCATGTGCCATGGCCTCTGTATCGCAAGTCAACAAGGCTTGCGTATGAGCCTCAATCCAGTCTAAGAATTGCGCATCAGCAATGACGCCGTGCTTGATGACTTCTGCCAAGCCAGCAGAAAGCTCACGTGGAGGAAGGGTTTTTAAAGTATTTAAATCGGCTATTACTGCTTCAGGCTGATGAAATGCGCCAATCATATTTTTGCCAAGCGGATGGTTAATACCGGTTTTGCCACCAACCGATGAATCGACTTGTGCCAATAAGGTAGTGGGTACTTGAATAAAACGAATACCGCGCATAAAGCTAGCAGCCGCAAAGCCAGTCATATCCCCAATGACACCGCCACCTAAGGCAACCAGCATCGTCTGCCGGTCGGCACCATGAGTGAGCAGGGCATCAAAAATGAGCTGGAGATGTTTCCAGTCTTTATAAGATTCACCATCAGGCAAAACAATTCTTCTGACGGGTTTGCCTAAAGTTTCTAAAGTTTTAGTGAGCCGATCTGCATAAAGTGGTTCAATCGTTGTATTGGTAACAATATAAATTGAAGTTGCTTTCTCGCAAGCGCTAAAGAGTACGGGTTGATCAATTAAGCCCCCGCCAATATAGATTGGATAACTTCTACTGCCGAGATCTACTTCAAGTGTTTTCATAAGAATTTCAGGAGGAAAGTTCAAGCTGCATGATTAAGGTGTTGACCAATTGATTGACGCTGGGCTTGCCTGTTTCAATCACATGATCTGCGATTTCACGATAGAGGGGGTCGCGAAGTGCATATAAATCTTCTAAGATTTTTTTGGCATCGCCATTCTTTAAGAGTGGTCTACCTTCACCACCTTTAGTACGGTGCCAAAGCTCAATTGGGTTTGCGTGAAGGTAGATAACCACTCCCCTCTCGACGAGCGCTTTGCGATTTTCCGGAAGCAGGACTGCCCCGCCTCCAGTTGCTAGAATAATATCGTGTTCAGCAGTGATTTCATTAATGGCCTGGGCTTCACGCTTTCGAAAACCTGCTTCGCCCTCCATCTCAAAGATCACTGGAATTTTTACACCGCATCGTTCCTCAATGACATGGTCGGCATCTAGAAAGCGCCGACCTAGTTTTTTAGCGAGTACTTTTCCAACCGTCGATTTTCCAGCGCCCATGAGGCCGATCAGAAAAATATTGTTGGATGCAGAGTTCACCCTTGGATTTTATTAGGGTTTATCGAGAACAGTAGGAGTTAAAAACACTAGCAGCTCAGTTTTATCTTGCAACTTTGATTTATGCCTAAATAAATGGCCTATGAGGGGGATGTCACCCAATAAAGGGACCTTGACCTCATCTTCACGGTCAGTAGTTTGAAAAATACCTCCAATGATGGCGGTGCCCCCATTTTCTACAGTCACTTCCGAACTGAGGTTTTTGGTGTCAATCGCATAGCCCTGCTCGGTTTTCATGCCAATAGTGTCTTTATTGATGCCTACTAGCATTGAAATCTTCCCATCGGGATGGATTTTAGGCAACACCTCTAATCGCAGGTTTGCCTTGCGGAACTGTAATTTGCTGCCGCTTTGGGAAGTTGTTTGATAAGGTAACTCTGTTCCTTGTTCAATTGTTGCCTTCACTTGATCTCCAGTCATGATGCGGGGATTGGAAAGAATTTTCCCCTGGCCATCTGACTCGAGTGCGGATAGTTCAATTTGTAATAGGCGACTTGCGTTCTTCGACACTAAGGTAGCAGCAAGACTTGCTGGGTTAAAACCACTGAGACCTGCCCCTGCCAAATCAAGCTTTCCACCCATTTTGTGATCTGGATGACCCCCAATCACATTGGCTTCATATCCCAACTTCATACCAAGTTCGCGTGCAAATCGTTGGTCTGCTTCTACGATTCTGGCTTCAATGAGAATTTGCCTTGGGCTATTAATATGGTCTCCTCCAAAGGGTAAGGCAGCATCTTCTCTACGGAATTTTTGAAATGCCTGTATTTCTGAATGAGGGCCAATCCAGTAGATATCACCATTGCGGGCTAAGCGCAGACCCCTGCTGGCTATGATGGAATGCAGGGCTGTTTGCCAGGGGGTGTTGCTTAGGTCAACCGAAATCGTGCCTTTAATAGATTCACTGAGAAGAAAATTGGTACCCCCTATTTTGGCTAGAATTTGGAGAAGCTCCGATAATTCGATATCCGTAAATTGCAAGCTAATGGGTGTATCTGGGGCTATTGGAGTCGGATTGTTTGCTTCTGCTGAACCCATCCAAAAAGTGATGGAAAACGCAAAGGAAGCTACGCAAATTTGGATTTTGAAGAGTGGTGTTTTCATTCGATCTTTGATGCTTTCAGAGTTAAGGATTTACCTTTGGAGTTAGTGATAGTTGCCTGGTCTTTTTGGATCTCAGCAAGGCGCCAGTCACCCAAAGCTGGGTTACCGAGTTGTAAGGTGAATCTGGCTTTGCTGGATATGAAAAAAGCCTGTTGAACACCGCTAACTTGAGTCATGCCTAAATAGCGCCAACGGCGCAGCTCAAGTTCTTGGGAGTCAACCTTGGGAGGGCTTGATATTTTGGTTTGCGGTGTAGTTGATAATTTAGAGTGAATACTCACTTCTAATTCATCTATTACTTGATATAGCTCATCTTGTGTTGTTTCTACATCATGGCGATATTGTGCAAATTCTTTCTTGAGTTCAGTAAGCTGTTTTTGGGTGCCCTCAAGCACAAGTCGGGAATCGGTTTTTACAGACTCAAACCCTAAAAAGATCAGTGTAATAAGAACAAGTGTGAAACCGATAAAAGCTAGAAAAATCCATAAGTGCTTACTTATTAGCGGTAAATCCAAATTACTTAGAGGGCTATTTTTTTGGCGATGAGACCCTGGATGGGTTGCCTCTTTAGGTGTGTTGGACTTACGAATACCATGGGGATCTGGGATGGCAGGATCGTCCCCTAGTTCGCTCAGAATGTCATCAAAAGACTGTGGGGAAATATGTCGGGTAGCCATACCCCATTGTTCATTTGTAGAAGTGGAAAAGCTATCAGACAGGTCAGATCCTTCTGTCAGAAAATACTTCCAAGATTTTCTAAGTACTAGAGTTTTAGAGAAGCACGGTAAGCACCCTATAATTTGAGCTTATGGCTCTACCCCCAAAAGACAAGCCACCGCTAAATCAGCGGTCGAATAGATTCCCTGATAGACGCCCTCGTCAGTATGGAGTGAAGTCTGCCTCCTATGGGAGATCGGGTAGTAGTGCCCTAGTGAAAGCATTGCTCATTATTGGCGTAATTTTTGCCTTGGTATTTACTTTGCTCCTAGGGTATGCGTTTTTAATCGCCAAGCCGAATTTACCTAAAATTTCTGCACTAACTGACTACAACCCTAAGACGCCATTACGGATCTACACAGCAGATAAAGTTTTGATCGGAGAATTTGGCGAGGAGCGCCGCAAGGTAATCCCTTTGAGCGAAATCCCTGCAAGTATGCGTAATGCAGTAGTCGCTACTGAAGACGATCGCTTTTATTCCCATGGGGGTGTCGACTATGTGGGCGTATTAAGGGCAGCTACTGCAAATTTACGTGGGCACTTAGCCCAAGGTGCATCAACCATCACCATGCAGGTTGCTCGTAATTTCTTCTTAAGCAACGAAAAAACCTTCAGCCGGAAGATCTATGAAATCTTATTGGCTTGGGAAATTGAGTCTAAGTTAAGTAAAGACAAGATCCTTGAAATCTATATGAATCAGATTTTCTTGGGCCAAAGAGCATTTGGCTTTTCTAGTGCCGCCCAAATTTATTTTGGTAAGGAGTTGAAAGACATTAGCATTGCTGAGTCAGCTATGTTGGCGGGATTACCAAAAGCGCCCTCTGCATATAACCCGGTTACCAATTTCCGTCGCGCAAAAATACGTCAGGAGTATATTTTGCAGCGCATGCGTGATTTGTCTTACATCACGCCTGAAGATTATAAAAAAGCCATGACCGAAGAATTGCATATCCGCGGTCTGGGCAATGAGTTCAGTACGCGCGCAGATTTTCCGGCGGAGATGGTAAGGCAGTTATTGCTTGCACAGTATGGGGAAGCAATTTATTCGCAAGGGATTGACGTCTATACAACCATTCTGAAGGCTGATCAAGATGCCGCTTATAAGGCAGTGCGCCATGGCATTTTTGAATACGACTTGCGTCATGCCTATCGAGGACCGGAGGGCTTTATAGATCTTCCCGAAGACGCTGTTAAGCGCCAGCGTAAAATTGATGAAGCTTTACTGGCATATCCACAGTTAGATGATTTGCAGTCAGGGGTTGTGCTCGATGCTAAGCCGAAGGAAATGCAGGTCATGATCTCTACAGGAGATGTCATCACACTTAAAGGTGATGGCCTGAAATTAGCTTCTGTTTCTTTAACCGATAGCACTCAACCCAAAAAACGTTTGCGGCCGGGTGCAGTCGTAAGACTATTATCTGATGGTGGTGTTTGGAAGTTAGCGCAGTTGCCACAAGTCGAGGCAGCCTTTGTCTCTATGAACCCTGAAACAGGTGCGATTCTTTCGTTGGTAGGTGGTTTTGATTTTCGCCGTAATCAATTCAATCATGTGACTCAAGCATTACGTCAGCCGGGTTCTTCATTTAAGCCTTTTATATATGCAGCGGCTCTTGAAAAGGGTTTTACGCCCAATACGATGGTCAATGATGCCCCTTTATCTATTGGCAGCATGGAGACTGGTAGTCAGGTCTGGGAGCCTAAGAACTACGATGGTAAATATGAAGGCATGATGCGCTTACGCACCGCGCTGGCTAAATCTAAAAACTTAGTTTCCGTGCGTATTATTCGCGCAATTGGGCCATCCTATGCCCAGGAATATATTCAACGGTTTGGTTTTGAGCCTGAGAAACATCCGCCTTATTTAACAATGGCATTGGGTGCGGGGTCAGTAACCCCTTTGCAAATGGCATCTGCTTATAGTGTTTTTGCAAATGGTGGTTATCGGGTCGATCCTTTTTTAATCGACAAGATGATTGACTCAAAAGGGGCCGTGCTTTTTGAGGCTAAGCCCGTTAGTGTTGGTGATGGTGCTCCACGAGTATTGGATGCGCGCACTGCCTTTGTGATGGATAGTTTGTTGCAAGAAGTAACTAAGACGGGAACTGCAGCAAGTGCCAGACCGAAATTAGGACGTAATGACATTGCCGGTAAAACAGGTACGACGAATGATTCTCATGACGCTTGGTTTGCAGGCTATAACCAAAAAGTAGTGGCAATCGCTTGGATTGGTTTTGATAAGCCAGCCAGTTTGGGAGATCGTGAAACAGGGGGTGGTCTTGCGTTGCCGATGTGGATTTCTTATATGACAACTGCTTTAAAAGATATTCCGCAAGGATCTCGCGAGGTACCAACAGGTGTAACGCAAGTCGATGGTGATTGGTATATCCCAGAGTTTGCGACAGGTGGCGGCGCGCGCGAACTTCAATAGTTCGCTTTAGTCATGGCTAGACAGGCACGCACTGTTATTCCCGGTCAGGCAATGCATGTCATGGTGCGTGGCAATAATCGCGCAATGCTTTTTTATAGCGACGCTGATCGCAAAATATATCTAGATTGGTTGCGAGATGCAGCCAAACAATTTTCTTGCTTGGTTCATGCATTCGCACTCATGCCCAATCATGTGCATTTATTGATGACTCCTCAGCATGAAGCGTCTTTAGCAAAAACAATGCAATCTTTAGGTAGACGCTATGCGCAGTATTTCAATCAGCAGCATCATCGCTCGGGTACGATTTGGGAAGGGCGTTATCGCTCCTCTTTGATTGATCCAGATTATTTTTTGCGTTGTCAGCGTTATATAGAACTCAATCCGGTGAGAACGGGTTTTGAATCAAGCCCACAGGATTCTGGATGGACTAGCTTTAGAACCCATATAGGCGGGAATACGGAGCCATGGCTGGTTGATCATCAGCACTTTTGGAAATTGGGTAATACTCCATTTGAAAGACAGATGAGTTGGGTTAACTTTGTGAAAGAGGGTGCACCCCATTGGGAAGATAGACAAATCACCGAAGCTCTTATACGTTCTAAGCCTTGGGTCAGTGATATCTACGCTAAAAAGTTATTTAAAGACAACCCAGAACTTACTCAAATACGTCATCGTGGGCGACCAAGAAAAATAAACCATTTAAAATCAACATCTTAGATGATTTTAAGACTTGCTAACCCTGCAAGAGCACAGCAAGACCTTTTAGTCTGTCCCCATATAGTGAATTCATTTTGGTGCGTCATCTAAATAAACGGGACAGACTCATTTTATTTCTATTGCATCAGTGTGGGTATTCACCTATATTTGATCCTCCAAAAGTAATCAGGCCTTTGTCGCCCCTCGGAAATACTATGACTACACAATTCAATTCAGATCTTCGTCCAATTGCCCAGGGTTTATATGACCCACAAAATGAGCATGATGCATGCGGCGTAGGATTTGTTGCGCATATTAAGGGCAAGAAATCACACGAGATTGTTGCTCAGGGCCTAAAAATTCTTGAAAACTTAGATCATCGGGGCGCGGTAGGTGCAGATCCATTAATGGGAGATGGCGCTGGAATTTTGATCCAGGTTCCCGATACGCTCTACCGCGAAGAGATGGCCAAGCAAGGTGTGACATTGCCACCATTCGGTGAATACGGCGTTGGCATGATTTTTTTGCCAAAAGAAAATGCTTCACGTATAGCGTGTGAACAAGAGTTAGAGCGCACAGTCCGGTTAGAAGGTCAGGTGGTATTAGGTTGGAGGGATGTTCCGGTAGATGTGAAGTTGCCGATGTCCCCAACCGTCAGAAAGACAGAACCATTCATCCGCCAAATTTTTATTGGTCGTGGCCGTGACATCATGACAACCGATGCGCTTGAGCGGAAGTTGTACGTGATTCGTAAAACGGCTAGCCACGCTATTCAAGATTTACATCTAAAGCATGGCAAAGAATATTTTGTGGCATCGATGTCCGCTCGCACGATTGTTTACAAAGGCTTGCTCTTAGCAAACCAAGTGGGTGCTTATTACAATGATTTGCAGGATCCACGCACTGTTTCAGCATTGGCATTAGTCCATCAGCGCTTCTCCACAAATACATTCCCAGCTTGGGAGTTAGCACATCCGTATCGCATGATTGCCCACAATGGTGAGATTAATACCGTTAAAGGAAACGTTAACTGGGTGAATGCTCGTGAAGGGGCGGTCAGCTCGCCAGTATTGGGCGATGACCTCAAAAAACTGTGGCCACTGATTTATCCAGGCCAGTCTGATACAGCCTGTTTTGATAACTGCTTAGAGCTGTTAGTAATGGCAGGTTATCCATTGGCGCAAGCCATGATGATGATGATTCCAGAGGCATGGGAACAGCACACCTTGATGGATGAGAATCGCCGCGCCTTCTATGAATACCATGCTGCCATGATGGAGCCATGGGATGGTCCCGCTGCGATGGCATTTAC
>CAIMXN010000192.1 GCA_903845455.1 uncultured beta proteobacterium
GGCAGCTTCGACTTGTTTGAATGCTTCTGAATACGCAGTAACAATGAGGTCTTCTAACATCTCACGATCATCCATCGCAGCAGGATCAATCTGTACGCGCTTAAGTTCGTATTTACCAGTAAGAGAGATCTTGACTAAGCCACCAGCAGCTTGACCAGAAACTTCTAACGCAGCCAGTTGTGCTTGCGCGGTTTTCATCTTCTCTTGCATCTGCTGAGCCTGTTTCATGAGGCCAGCAAGTCCACCTTTCATCATCTCTTCTATTCCTTAAATTTAGAGTGGTTTAACCGAACCGCCAACAACCTTCGCACCAAACTCTTTTTCCAATTGCTGAATAAAAGGATCGGCTGCAATCAATTGCTCTGCGTTCTGACGTTTCTCTTGATGTATCTGTTGATCTACTTTGGCGACGGTCTTGCCTTCAATCTGACCTTTTTCAATCACTAATTTGATGGGCTTACCAAAGTGCGTTGTTAAGGCATCGGCTAAACGCGCTACTGATGCATCGGAAGCCAGTTGTGGCATCGGTGTAACGATGGTAGCTTTTACGCCAGTGGCTGAATCCTTCCAATCCTGTAACTCTGTCTGAAACGCTAACTGCTGAACCATGCCGCGCACTGGTATCTGGCGCATCAAAGCATGCCAATCAGGGCGCTCAGCTGCATGAACAACTGCGTTGCTGGCTGCAGCAACAGGGGCAACTGAGATAGCTGGTGCAGGAGCAGAAGTAGCAGGCTTAGTGGCTGCAGGTGCCAAAGCTGATTTAGCTACCGCCGCAGGAGCAGAAGCTCTTGCAGTCGGCGCTGGTGCGGAATTTGTTGATGCAGTTGGGCGTGCAGTATTGACTGGTGGCGCTGATGGAGTTGGAGCAGAGCCTCCTCCGCCTCCTCCGCCTCCTCCAACATCTGCGCTACCAGGACGAAATGCCAACATGCGCAAGAGTGTCATAGCAAAGCCAGTTTGTTCATCCGGTGCGAGTGATAAATCAGGACGGCTGGTAATGGTGATTTGGTAAAAGAGTTGCGCTTCTTCTTTAGTAAGCAATGTAGCCAAGCGACGAATCTCAGCAGCTTCTGGCCAATCTTCTAATACAGACTCAGGAACAATTTGAGCTGCAGCAATCTTTTGAATCAAACTGGATAAATCTTGCAAGGCTAATGAGAAAGACATACTGCGCTCTCCCATCTCATTGCTAATGGCTAAGAGTGTTGCGCCATCTTTAGCGATTAAAGAATCGAGAATCCGAATGAGGTATGAATCATCCAAAGTGCCAAGCATGCCCCGCACGGATTCTTCTGAAACTTTACCAGCAGCATAAGCAATCGCTTGATCAGTTAAAGACAAGGCATCACGCATCGAGCCTTGCGCTGCTTTTGCTAAGACCCGCAGTGCATTGGTTTCGTAATCGACTTTTTCTGCGGCGAGGACTTTTTCTAAGTGCTCGACAATCAGGGGTACTGGCATTTGCTTGAGATTGAACTGCAAGCAACGCGACAAAATGGTGACTGGGATCTTTTGGGGATCAGTAGTTGCGAGAATAAATTTGACGTGCTCTGGGGGTTCTTCCAAAGTCTTGAGCATGGCATTAAAGGCATGATTGGTGAGCATGTGCACCTCGTCAATCATATAAACCTTGTAACGCGCATTACTGGGTGCGTAAGCTGCCTTCTCCAGTAAAGCAGCAATATCGTCAACCCCGCGATTACTCGCTGCATCCATCTCGATATAGTCCACAAAACGCCCCGCATCAATTGCTAGGCAAGCTGGACATTTACCGCAGGGCTCTGAGGTCATCTTGCCTTGGCCATCTTCACCGACGCAATTGAGGGCTTTGGCCATAATGCGGGCGATGGTGGTTTTACCTACGCCTCGAGTACCGGTAAATAACCAGGCGTGATGGAGGCGTCCTTGGTCAAGGGCATGGGTTAATGCCTTAACCACATGGTCTTGTCCTACCAATTGGGTGAAAGTTTTAGGGCGCCACGAACGGGCTAAAGCCAGTGCTGTCATGTTCTACATTCTAACAAGCTAAAATAGAATTGGATGGGCCTCCCCGCATGGTGGGTTGGATAACCTGGTCAGGTCGGGAACGAAGCAGCCAAACCCAATTTCTGCCAGTGCCGGGGGTCAGGCTCATCCACCCTATTTATAAGTCTTTGTTTGTGTTGGTTTTTATTTTGACAACAAAGATTTGTGTCACTTTGCTGTGTCACCCAGAGGCATTAACTGCTTTTTACTGGGGAATTGCATGGCTAATTCAAATGGTATTTTTAAACGTGGAAGCTCTCACTATCTTCGGGTAGTGCTACCGCTATCTCACGCACTGCGTCATCAATATAAAAGTGGTAAGGTAATTGTTTCGCTTGGGGCATGCAGTTATAGAGAAGCGCTCACTGCTGCGGCAATTAAACGAGCGCAAATTCTCGAAACCACTGCGCCAATTACATCGATTAAAAAAATCTTAGAGCCATCAAGCGGCGCCCCATCTTCATACTACCTTCGAGATATTTATGACCGTTGGGTCAAATCAAAACCACTTAGTAACGATGCAATTAACACCTGTATGCGAGCACTTCTTTTGTATGAAGAGCAAACGAATAATCCCCCGCTACATCTGTTAACCAGAGCACAGGGTGATGGGTTTCGGGCTTGGCTGCAAGAACCAGAGCGCAAAACAGCCAGCAAAACGGCCTATGACCGATTTACATGGGTCAAAACATTACTTAAATATGCCTACAGAGATTTGGAAGTCATTAGCCGCCACCCGTGGGAAGGAATCGAGCTCTTCAAGGAAACAACAAACCAACGCCGACCATGGAGCACCAAAGAGCTTCAAACCCTATTTGGACAACCACTATTCCAAAAGTACGAACTACCTAAAGATTGGCGATGCGGCCAAGATGCAGCGTACTGGATTCCATTGCTTGGGCTGTATACAGGAGCCAGGCTAAGTGAGTTAGCTCAACTACGCACCGTAGATATATTGAGCGCAGGTGGGGGTTCAATACTCCAATATGAAGAAGAAAAACCGCTTTCTGGGGATAAACAGATCTATCTGCCTGTGTCACCTAACTGTGTCACTTTTCAACATAATTTAGCCTTTTCAGAACTTAAAATTGCTTTTTCAAACAAACAGAATTAACATTCAAGCCCTATGCTGTATGGGTCTTCACACAAATTCGGGAACGAAGCAGCCAAACCCAATTTCTGCCAGTGCCGGGGGTCAGGCTCATCCACCCTTCCCCAAATAGTTTTTTGCTTCTGCATGTTACCTAAGAGGCAAGGTTTATATCCA
>CAIMXN010000193.1 GCA_903845455.1 uncultured beta proteobacterium
CTGGATAACCTCTCTGATCCTGGTATGTCGCCAAAGTTGACATTTAATCCAGCCCAAGACATTGCTGCGCCGTATATTCAAAAAAATGCTAGGCCCAAAGTCGCGATCCTGCGTGAGCAGGGCGTTAATTCCCATGTTGAAATGGCCTATGCCATGCACTGGGCAGGGTTCGATAGTTATGACGTACATATGTCTGACTTGCTAACCGGTAGAGCTAAGTTGGCAGATTTTCGCGGCTTAATTGCTTGTGGGGGCTTTAGTTATGGTGATGTATTGGGTGCTGGAGAAGGTTGGGCTAAGACCATCCTCTTTAATACTCAATTGCGTGATCAATTCTCTACCTTCTTTAATCGCCAAGACAGTTTTGCATTAGGCGTTTGCAATGGTTGTCAGATGATGAGTAACCTTTCAGGGATTATTCCTGGTGCACAAGCCTGGCCTAAATTTACTCGCAATCAATCTGAGCAATATGAGGCCCGTTTAGTCATGGCTGAAGTATTAGCATCACCATCGATCTTTACCCAGGGCATGGAAGGTAGTCAACTGCCAATTGCTATCGCGCATGGTGAAGGTTTTGCTAACTTTAGCCAGCAGGGTAATTTAGCGCAATTACAACAGCAGGGCTTAGCAGCTTTACGCTATGTTGATCACCATGGCTTACCCACCGAGACCTATCCAATGAACCCCAATGGCTCTCCAGGAGGTTTGACTGGTGTCACTACCTCTGATGGTCGATTCACGGTCATGATGCCCCATCCAGAGCGGGTATTTCGTGCAGTGCAAATGAGTTGGTGTCCGCCAGAATGGCTAGAGGTTGCTGATGGTGCTAGCCCATGGTTACGTCTTTTCCGCAACGCACGTTATTGGGCGAACTAGTTCATGTCTATAGGCATGGAGCCGGTAACCTTTTCTGAAAGCGGCGGCGTTCGTTATTTACACTTCGGGAGTGAATTAATTCAGGGTGCAATGCGTATCCGCGATCCAGATGAAATCTATCTGGAGTACAACCAGCAGATGATGGCTTGGTTACTCTTTCTAGAGACAAAACCAGGTATGCGGGTTGCTCAACTTGGTCTTGGTACTGGAGCGTTAAGCAAATTTCAGCATCGTTATTGCCCGGCAGTAAAAACTACTGCTGTCGAACTTAATCCTGCCGTGATTATTTCTGCACGGACCATGTTTTTTACACCAGACGATGATCGACGTCTCGAAACCTTGCAAACCGATGCGAAAGTATTTGTGCAGAGCTCAAAGCAACAAAAGCAATATGATGCTGTTCAGGTCGATCTCTATGATGCAATCTGTGATGGGCCTGCAGCGAGTTCACTTGAGTTTTATAAAGGCTGCTATGACATCCTCAAGAACCCTGGTGTGATGACGGTGAACCTGTTTTCTAGACACAAAAGTTTTCAGATTAATCTGCAAAACATTTGTGAGGCATTTGATGATCGAGTATTACTATTTCCAGAATCACATGATTGCAACGTGGTTGCAATTGCCTTTAAAGGCCCAAAACTGGAAGCAGAATGGAAAGAGGTATCTAAGCGCGCCAAACTGATCTTAGAAAAAACGGGGCTGCCTACTAATAATTGGGTGTCTGGTATTGCTCGTGAAAATGCCCGTCAGGAAAATAAGCTCTCCATCTAGAGGCAAACAATAATAGCAAGCATAATCACAATCATAATCAAAAGCAGAAATGAAAAAAGGCGATCGATTGATCGCCTTTTTTGTTACTCGATAAACTCGAGGTATTTCTGATTCTTAAATTGTCACAGTATCGGCAACATCACTAAAGGCTTTGAGCTTATCAAAGCTCATATAGCGATAAACTTCACCAGCCTTAGCATCTAGCGCCTGTACTTGCTCTAAATACTCACTAGGTGTTGGTAAGCGGCCAAGCAAGGCTGCTACAGAGGCTAACTCAGCAGAAGCCAAGTAAACACGTGTATCAATGCCTAAACGATTAGGAAAGTTGCGCGTTGAGGTAGAGACTGCAGTAGATCCTTTGCGGATTTGGGCTTGGTTACCCATACAGAGAGAGCAGCCTGGGCTTTCCATACGCGCACCGGCAGCACCTAACATACCGTAGTAACCTTCTTCCATTAAGACCATCGCATCCATCTTGGTTGGTGGAGCTACCCATAGGCGTGTTGGCATATCTTTCTTGCCTTGCAATACTTGTCCAGCTGCACGGAAATGGCCGATATTGGTCATGCAAGAACCGATGAATACTTCATCAATTTTTTCACCAGCAACTTCAGATAAAAATTTCACATCATCTGGGTCGTTAGGGCAGGCAAGAATAGGCTCCTTAATTTCATCGATATTGATCTCGATGATTTCAGCATAGTCCGCATTCTCATCAGCCTTAAGGAGTTGTGGGTTTGCAATCCAAGCTTCCATTGCCTTGATACGACGCCCTAGCGTGCGCTTATCTTCGTAACCATTCGCGATCATCCACTTCATCAAAGTGATATTGGAGCGCATGTATTCGATGATCGGTTCTTTATTCAAGTGAACTGTGCAACCACCAGCGGAGCGCTCTGCAGAAGCGTCAGACAATTCAAAGGCTTGCTCAACTTTAAGGTTTGGTAAACCTTCAATTTCCAAAATGCGGCCAGAGAAAATATTTTTCTTGCCTTGTTTTTCTACTGTCAATAAACCTCGTTTAATGGCATATAAAGGAATCGCATTCACTAAATCACGCAGCGTAATACCAGGCTGCATTTTGCCTTTGAAGCGAATCAACACAGACTCAGGCATATCTAAGGGCATCACTCCAGTAGCAGCAGCAAAAGCGACTAAGCCAGAACCAGCAGGGAATGAAATGCCAATAGGAAAGCGGGTATGGCTATCGCCACCAGTACCACAGGTATCTGGCAACAAGAGTCGGTTCAACCAACTATGAATCACACCATCACCAGGGCGTAGGGCAACGCCACCACGATTGGTCATAAATGGAGGCAAGCTGTGCTGTGTGCGAATATCAACCGGCTTAGGATATGCCGAGGTATGGCAGAAGGATTGCATCACTAGATCAGAAGAGAAACCTAAACAGGCTAGGTCTTTTAACTCATCACGCGTCATTGGACCGGTCGTATCTTGTGATCCTACCGTTGTCATGTGGGGCTCGCAATAGGTTCCTGGACGAACGCCTTGACCTTCTGGCAAACCACAGGCGCGACCAACCATTTTTTGAGCCAAGCTAAACCCTTTTTGGTTATCAGGAGGGCTTACTGGTACGCGGAATTCGGTAGAGGTAGGTAAGCCTAAAGCAGCACGCGCTTTGGCTGTAAGTCCTCGACCCACAATTAATGGAATTCGGCCACCGGCACGAACTTCATCCAAAATCACTGGCGACTTTAATGCAAAGCTGGTAATTTCCGTACCATTTTTAAATACCTTACCTTCATATGGACGTAATTCGATTTCATCGCCCATATTCATTTTTGAAACATCTAATTCGATTGGCAATGCGCCAGAATCTTCCATGGTGTTAAAGAAAATAGGGGCGATATTGGTGCCTAAGCAAACACCACCAAAACGTTTATTGGGTACAAATGGAATATCTTGACCCGTCCACCAGAGTACTGAGTTAGTAGCTGATTTACGTGAAGAGCCAGTACCAACAACGTCACCTACATAAGCAATTTGGTTGCCCTTTTTTTGCAGTTCTGCAATTTGCTTCATTGGGCCACGCACGCCAGTTTCATCTGGTTCTATGCCTGGTCGTGGATTTTTCAGCATGATGGTTGCATGCAAGGGGATATCAGGACGACTCCACGCATCAGGTGCAGGAGACAGATCATCGGTGTTGGTTTCACCGGTGACTTTGAATACAGTGAGCTTCAAGCTCTCTGGGACAGGTGGCTTACTAGTGAACCACTCAGCATCAGCCCAACTCTGCATCACTGCTTTTGCATTGGCATTGCCTTTTTCAGCCAACTCTTGAACATCATTAAAGAAGTCGAACATCAAGAGGGTTTTCTTCAGAGCGTTAGCAGCAGCTGAACCACATTCAGCATCCGTTAAAAGGTCTACTAAGGGTTTAATGTTGTAACCCCCGAGCATGGTGCCCAAGAGTTCAGTTGCCTGAATACGTGAAATCAAAGGGGATTTCTCTGTACCTTTAGCAACAGCGTCCAAAAACTCTGCTTTTTCTTTGGCGGCATCATCCACGCCAGCGGGAACACGATTAGTTAGCAGCTCTACAAGCTCAGCTTCTTTGCCTTGTGGGGGATGTTTTAGCAAGCCCACTAATAATGCGGTTTGATCCTTGGTTAAAGGAAGGGCGGGGATACCAAGAGCGGCGCGTTCAGCAACATGGGCGTTGTAAGCTTCTAACATCGTGTTTCCTATGAGATAAGTGTTTTCAACAGAAAGGTAAAGCGGGAAAATGGACTCTGATTATGTCCATTGTAATTGCTTGGACATGCTCTGAGTATGGGTTTAACTACTGATTTTGGCCAAAAATGAGCTAAAAAAGGGCTTAAATGACTTGCTCTTCCTTTAGCGCCCAAACCAAAGCGACTACCCAACCAATTAAAGACCAGCCCAAAAAAAGGTTGAGGGCAAAAATCGCACTGGTATTGGCCCGTTTTCTGTGAAAAGCAATCGCAAACGGCAGGAAATAAAAGAGGGAAAGGATGCTGACCAGAATGGCAAATATCAAGCGCATGTCTTTAACCTTACTTTTCCCTTAGCCAGGTCTGGGTTCTGCCTAGCAAAGGAATGCCGATATAGGCGCGCACTTCAAGCTTGCCTCCCTGGTCCTTGAGCTTCATCTCTGTGCGGTAAATTTCTCCGTCATCAGGGTCTAGAATTCGGCCATCGCCATAAGATTCACCTAACTTTTTAAGCCCTGTCAGAATTTCCATGCCAACAACTGGCTTACCTTTCCGGGAGTCGGTGCATTTTTCACAAGTTGGTAAGGCGCTAGGATCAAGCAATTTTTTGATTACCCCGCTATAAATCCCATCC
>CAIMXN010000194.1 GCA_903845455.1 uncultured beta proteobacterium
AAAACCATTCATGCCATATTGATCAATAAAGGCTTGAACATCAGATTCCTCTGGAAAAGCTTTGGCAATTGCAATGCCATAGCGGCCTTCAGTTGCTTTAGTCATGTCGACTGTCTCTTGATGCAGGCGACCGGTTGCCAGCGTGAATAACGCAATCTTTGCTTTGGACTGTGCAATCGCATCGGTGATCACCATGTCTTCAGCGGCTAGGCTGGTAGCAAAACGCACATCTGAGAACTTTTCAGCAATGCTCAGTAATCTTTGTTTGAGGGTGGCAGTTTTCTCGGCTAGTTCAGCGACGGTAAGGGTGCTGGCTGGGATTGACCAAAATTCAGGAGTGATCATGAGAAAACGAGTTTCATTCCGACTAAAAATAAAGTTGCCGCAAGTGTACTTCTCGTTGCTCGCTCGGATAGCGTGCTGGACAACTTAGCTCCGAGCCAGATTGCAGGAACAGATCCAAGCAAGAGCCCAAATAGTAAGTCAAAGTGGACGTTACCCAACCACCAGTGACCCAAGCCAGCTAAGGCAGTGAGGGGAACTGCATAGGCGATATCTGTGCCCGCTACTTGTGCAGGCTTTAGATAAGGATAGAGGACTAATATCAATGTTGCGCCAATGGCACCTGCACCAATGGAGGAAACTGTTACCAAAACTCCGATGACAGCGCCTACTGAGATGGTCGCTATTTTTAGATTCGATCCGCTTGGTAAAAAATTGGGATTATCTTGCACCCACTTCAAAATCTTGGCTATAAACAAAAGCGATCCAGCTGTGAGAAGAACTGAAATTCCGATTGAAATGCTAATGAGGTGATTGAAGTTTTTTGAAACAGGTCCGACGTATTTAAGGGCTAGGATAGAAAGAACAGCGGTGCTTAGGCTGCCTATACATAAAAGCTGAACAATATCCCATCGAACATTCCCATGTAGCCTATGTGCAGCAGTGCCAAATCCTTTAGTGATCGCTGCAAATGCTAAGTCGGTCCCAACTGCAGTAGTGGGGGCCACTCCAAAAATGATCGTCAACAAAGGCGTCATTAAGGAGCCGCCACCAACACCAGTCATTCCAACCAAGAGACCAACAAGTGCACCAGAGATAATGAATTGAGAAGAGTCTAGAAAAAATTGGATCATTTTGAGTGTTTCTCCTGCTTATGCGAATGACTGTTCAAACTCTTCGAGCTTGATGGCATTCATCAGAAACAGGATTTGACGCTGAAAGCTCTTGCGCTCATCAACCTTATCGTGCGGCAGGCGGTCATGCTCACGTAGCAAGCTGGTAATAACAGGGTTGTAATGCTCTCTGACTGGGGACACTTCGATTCCTTGGTAAATATCTCGTTAGAGACAATGTACCAAGGGGTTTATATATCCACAAGTAATATATAGCGATACCTAAATTACTTTTAGATATATAGAGGCATTTTTATTTTTCTACGAAAGCGCGTTCGTAGACATAGTCACCTAATTGACCAAGACTTGGGGAAACCTTAAAGCCTTTGGCATCCAACATCTCAGAAGTTTCTTTAAGCATCGATGGGCTGCCACAGATCATGGCGCGATCAACTGCTGGATCCAAAGGAGGCAGACCGATATCTTTAAACAATTGACCAGATTCAATCGCCGTGGTTAAGCGACCAGTATGTTTAAACGCTTCACGAGTGACTGTTGGATAGTAGATTAATTTTTCACGAATGGTTTCACCTAAGAATTCATCCTGAATAAGTTGATTTTTAAGGTAATCAGCATAAGCAAGCTCGCTCACTAAGCGGACACCATGAATGAGAATGACCTTTTCAAATTTATCATATGTCTCAGGGTCGCGAATAATGCTCATAAATGGCGCTAGGCCTGTACCAGTACTAAACAAGTACAAATGTTTGCCTGGATTTAAGTCATCGATTACCAATGTACCAACCGACTTTTCGCTCACCAAGATGGGGTCGCCAACTTGGATTTTTTGTAAGCGTGAGGTGAGTGGACCGTTTTGAACTTTGATGCTTAAAAATTCTAGGTGCTCTTCGTAGTTTGGGCTAGCAACGCTATAAGCTCTCACGAGAGGCTTGCCTTCAAGTTCTAGACCAATCATCAAGAAATGACCACTACGAAAGCGTAAGCCTTTATTTCTGGTGGTCGTAAAGCTAAATAGGGTGTCGTTCCAGTGGTGAACAGTGAGAACAGTTTCAGTCTGATATGCGGCCATAAATACGGATTCGTTAGAAGATGCAAAACGACAATTATCCCATTCTTGAGGGGGTAAATTGCTCGGAATCCTTCAAAAAATAGGACTCACTAGTGATATAGGTCAGACTTTTGGTAATAAAGGGGTAATTTATGTGGTGTTCCTTGCCCTTTAGCTATCATCTCTATATGAAAAAAAGCCATTACCTATATCTCTCTTTCATTAGCCTGGGCCTGGTTGCTTTCGCAGTCATCCTCCAGCAAGTGGGCTATCAGGGTGTAAGTTTTCTACCTTGCCCCTTATGCATTTTACAAAGAGTGGGTTATTTAGCCATAGCGGTCGCCTGCGTTATGGCCGCCAGCTTTGATCCTCTCAGAAAGCTATTTCATGGTTTGGCAATCTTGGCTGCTGGCTATGGAGTAGCAGTCGCAGGGCACCATGTGTGGCTCTTATTTCACCCTGAATCTTCTTGTGGAATAGATCCCCTGGAGCTTTGGATTAATCAATTTCAGGTGGTAAAGGGCTTGCCTTGGCTATTTAGGGCGGACGGTCTTTGCTCTGCCCAATTGCCCGCTATTCTGGGTCTTCAAGTGCCGGAGTGGTCTTTATTGTGGTTTAGCGTTCTTCTAATTGTGCTGGTAGCCACATTCTTTAAAAAGCCCCGTTAGAACTTAAAGTATTGACCTTATGACGAGAACTTCTTTGGTTAAATGAAGACATTCCCATAAGATCTATTAATTATTCTTTTCTTTGATTTAAGGAAGCTACATGACTTACTTTATCGATAACTCACAAACGATTGGTCACACACCTTTAGTCCGATTAAACCGCGTTACGGATGGCGCTAAGGCAACTGTGCTGGCGAAGATTGAAGGACGCAACCCTGCTTACTCAGTGAAGTGTCGAATTGGTGTAGCAATGATTAATGACGCGCAAGAAAAAGGTTTGCTGGGACCCGGCAAAGAGTTGGTAGAGCCGACTAGCGGCAATACAGGGATTGCTTTAGCGTTCGTAGCTGCAGCGCGTGGCATCCCTTTGACTCTAACCATGCCAGAGACGATGAGTTTAGAGCGTCGTAAGTTATTAACTGCTTTGGGTGCGAAGATTGTTTTGACCGAAGGTCCTAAGGGTATGAATGGCGCCATTACCAAAGCAAAAGAGATTGCGGAGTCTGACCCCGGTAAATATGTTTTGCTACAGCAGTTTAGCAATCCATCCAATCCAGCGATTCATGAAAAGACTACCGGCCCAGAAATCTGGGATGACACCGAAGGCAAGATTGATGTATTTGTGGCTGGTGTAGGTACCGGAGGTACGATCACTGGCGTTGGACGTTACATTAAAAACACCAAGAAGAAAGCCATTGAAGTCGTTGCAGTAGAGCCAACAGCTAGCCCAGTGATTACTCAAAAATTGAATGGTGAAGAAATCAAGCCAGCCCCACACAAAATTCAGGGGATTGGTGCAGGCTTTGTGCCTGAGAACTTAGATTTATCAGTAGTTGATAAGGTTGAACAAGTTACCAATGAAGAGGCAATTGAGTTTGCCCGTCGCATTGCCAAAGAAGAAGGTATCTTGGTTGGCATCTCCTGTGGTGCTGCAGCTGCCGTGGCGGTGCGTCTTGCTAAGAGGCCTGAGTATGCAGGTAAGACCATCGTGGTTGTTTTACCTGATACAGCAGAGCGTTATCTGAGCTCAGCCTTATTTGAAGGTGTGTTTGATGAGAAGGGTTTGCCTACCCAAGTGGCTGCCTAAGCAAACTGTCCAACTACTGGGGGTCAGTTCACTAGGGTGGCTTTTGTTTTATCTCCAAACTTTCATTTGAAAATCTATTGGGTAGAGCTTACTCTTCTTCGCGACGCAGGTGAGGAAAGAGAATCACGTCACGAATATTCGGCACATCGGTGAGCAGCATCACTAAGCGGTCAATACCAATACCACAGCCACCGGTTGGAGGCATGCCGTATTCAAGCGCGCGGATGAAGTCATGGTCAAAGTACATTGCCTCTTCGTCACCAGCTTCTTTTTGCTCTACTTGTTTACGGAAGCGATTAGCTTGATCTTCAGCATCATTTAACTCTGAGAAGCCGTTCGCAATCTCTCGACCAGTGATGAAGAGTTCAAAACGCTCAGTAATACCTGGGCGTGTGTCTGACTCGCGGGCTAATGGGCTTACTTCAATTGGGTAATCGATGATGTAAGTTGGCTCCCAAAGATGCTCTTCGGCAACTAATTCAAACAAGGCCAATTGCAACGCGCCAATGCCAGCATTCTTCAGGGTTGGACTATCTGGGTTCTCGCCACCTTTTTTCAATTCAGAACGAACGAAATCAGCATCTGATAGTTGAGCTGGTTCATAAGTCTTATTAGATTGTGGTCCGTACTTCAGAATGGCTTCAGTAATTGTTAAGCGGTGAAATGGCTTGCTGAGATCTAGCTCACGACCTTGATGAGTTAATACTGCAGTGCCTTGCGAATCCATCGCTGCTGCGCGGATCATGTTCTCAGTAAAGTCCATCAACCAGTTGTAATCTGTATAGGCCGCATAGAACTCCATCATGGTGAACTCTGGATTGTGACGTGGGCTTACACCTTCATTGCGGAAGTTGCGGTTAATCTCAAACACACGCTCAAAGCCACCAACCACTAAACGCTTGAGGTAAAGCTCTGGGGCGATACGCAAGAACATCTGCATATCTAAAGCGTTGTGATGGGTGATAAAAGGTTTGGCAGTGGCGCCACCTGGAATCGGGTGAAGCATTGGTGTTTCAACTTCCATGAAGTCGGCATCGAGCATATGGCGACGCAATGAAGCGATGGCATTACTACGTGCTTTAAAGACATTGCGACTTTCTGGATTGACAATCAAATCCACATAACGCTGGCGATACTTGGTCTCCAAATCTGAGAGACCATGAAACTTATCTGGCAGAGGGCGCAATGACTTACTCAGTAAACGCAAATTACTGCATTCAACTGAGAGCTCGCCTTTATTGGTCTTAAAAACATTACCTTCAGCGGAAATGAAGTCACCCATATCCCAGTGCTTAAATGCACTATGGATGTCGGCACCACTAATCTCATCACTGATATAGAACTGAATTTGTCCACTGCGATCTTGAATGGTTGCAAAGCTCGCTTTACCCATGACACGCTTAAGCACCATACGACCGGCGACCTTGACATGGATCTTCTTAGCAGCCAATTCTTCTTTAGTGAAGCTGTCATAGTGAGTATGCAGATCCGCGGCTAAATGGGTGGGTACAAAGTCATTCGGAAAAGCAATGCCACCTTCGCGTAACTTAGCTAATTTTTCACGACGCTCCGCAATAATGTGATTTTCATCAGCTACTTCAGTAGCTGGAGATGGCATAGTGCCTAAATTCGTTTTATCGTTCATATCTTTAGTGTCTTAGCAGTAATGAAGGGGTTGTGAATTAACGCGGATTAGACGCCTTGTTTCAGGCTAGCTTCAATAAAGGCATCAAGATCGCCGTCCAATACCTTCTGGGTATTAGAGATCTCAACGTTAGTACGTAAGTCTTTAATGCGGCTTTGATCTAAAACATAGGAGCGGATTTGATGACCCCAACCCACATCGGTTTTGCTGGCTTCCAGTTTATCCTGCTCAACTCGACGCTTTTGCATTTCATGCTCATATAAGCGGGATTTCAGCATCGTCATAGCCTCAGCGCGGTTGCGGTGTTGGCTGCGGTCGTTCTGGCACTGCACCACAATGCCGGTCGGAAGATGGGTCAAGCGCACCGCAGAGTCCGTTTTGTTAATATGCTGACCGCCAGCTCCTGAGGCACGATAGGTATCGGTGCGTATATCTGCAGGATTGATATCAATCTCTATCGAATCATCTATTTCTGGATAAACATAAATACTAGCGAAAGAAGTATGACGACCATTTGAGGAATCAAAAGGTGATTTGCGGACTAAGCGATGTACACCCGTTTCAGAGCGAAGATGTCCGTATGCATATTCCCCATCGACTTTGATGGTGGCACTCTTAATGCCGGCAACGTCGCCATCCGACTCTTCGAGGATTTCGGTTTTGTAACCTTTACGTTCGCAGTACTTCAGATATTGGCGATAGAGCATGCTCGCCCAGTCGCACGCTTCTGTACCACCCGCACCCGCCTGAATATCGATAAAACAGTTACAGGGATCCATTTCGTTATGAAACATACGGCGAAATTCAAGATCACCAATAATCTTGCTATAGCTTGCGACATCATGTTCGATAGCGCCGATAGTTTCAAAATCACTTTCTTCTTTAGCCATGTCGAATAGTTCGAGGGCGCTTGTGATATTGGTATTTAGATCAGTGAGAGTGGAAACAACACCATCGAGCAATTTTTTCTCTTTGCCAAGCGCTTGAGCCTTCTTTTGATCATCCCAGATAGCGGGATCTTCAAGAATCGAGTTAACTTCAGTAAGGCGACGTGACTTTACTTCGAAGTCAAAGATACCCCCGAAGTGCTTGCTCACGAGTGAGCAGGTCGGATAAGGTATTCGAAATAGTATTGAGTTGTTCAGCTTCCATCCCCTAATTATAAGGGGGTTATTACTTCGGAGTCCTGAACTGCTGCACTCCTTCACTCTCGTCGTACGCCTCGATCATGAGTTGAACGCGCGCGCGTCCTTGGTAGCGATCGGTTACAAGCCGGTAGGCTAAATGAGCCTTTTCTGGCAGGGTCTGGGTGCGATTAAACCAAACGCCGGTAAAGGGTTTGCTGGCAAGCGAGCCTTCGCCGAGAGGGCGTAATTGCAGGCGCAGATGTTTGTCTTTCATTAGGCTTTGTTGGGTGATCTCAAATTCGCCATAAAAGATGGGCTGCGGAAAGCCTTGCCCCCAAATTTCTTCAGCAAGGAGATCGCCTGTTTCTGGGGTGAATTCTGATAAGGCAAGAACGCCATCGTGAAGGTGGCGCCGTTCTAATAATTCGTCATTCAACAATTCACTGGTGACTTGTTGAAATAAGGCATCGAACTTTTCAAAATCTGCTTTGCGAATCGTGAGGCCAGCCGCCATCGCATGACCGCCAAACTTTAAGATGAGTCCAGGTTCGCGCTTGGAAACTAAATCCAAGGCATCTCGCAAATGAAACCCTGTTAACGATCTCCCTGAGCCCCTGAGTTCTTCGCCAGTAGCGCCTTCAGCTGGAGCAAAGACAATGGCAGGGCGATTGAAACGTTCTTTGAGGCGAGAGGCAACAATGCCAACCACGCCTTGATGCCATTCTGGATTCCAAAGGCAAATGCTAGTGCGCTCAGCCATAGTCCCTGCCAATTGATCTTCGGCAAGATGGGCTAGAGCCGCTTCTTGCATCCCAGTTTCAATCACACGACGTTCTCGGTTAATACGATCAAGCTCATGAGCAAGCTCCAGAGCCTGATCAGTGTTATCGCTCAGTAGCAAACGAATACCCAGTGTCATATCTGCGAGTCGACCGGCAGCATTGAGTCTTGGACCAATGGCAAAACCGAGATCAAATGTATTCGCACTTCGGGGATCACGTCCCGCTGCTTGAAATAAAGCCCCAATACCTGCTTGGCAGACACCCGCGCGAATGCGCTTCAGGCCATTGGAAACCAGAATACGATTATTGCGATCAAGTTGAGCAACGTCAGCAACAGTACCCAGTGCCACTAGATCTAAGAGATTTTCAATCTTGGGTTGAGTCTCATTGGTAAATTTTCCACGATTGCGTAATTCAGCGCGTAGAGCAACTAAGAGATAAAACATCACGCCAACGCCCGCTAGCGCTTTACTAGGAAAGCCACACCCAGGTTGATTGGGATTCACAATCGCGCTTGCTTTGGGAAGGTGATCGCCTGGTAGATGGTGATCAGTAACAATCACTTCCATACCCAGTTCGCGGGCGCGATCTACGCCTGCTTCGCTAGCAATGCCGTTATCAACGGTGATGAGGTATTTGGGTTTAGGATTTTGTTGAGCGGCCAATTCCACAACTTCTGGCGTCAGACCATAACCCATGGTGAAGCGATTGGGAACTAAAAACTGAATAGGGGTTGCTAGTCCACCTAACATCTTCAGTCCACGAACCGCTACTGCACAGGCAGTTGCCCCATCACAGTCGTAGTCGGCTACCACTAGCATGGGTTCTTTTTTCTCCAGAATATCGGCTAATAACTGAGCAGTACTCAAGCAGTTTTTCAGCTCTGCTGGCGAGAGGAGTTTTTTAAGATCAAGCGATAACTCATCGGGTGATTGAACACCGCGCGCGGCAAAGAGCCTTGCTAGCAGTGGGTGCAGACCACTTTGTTCTAGCCAAGTAGTCGTTCTGTCAGAAAAAGGGCGTTGTGAAAATTGACTCATTGCTGTGTGATCTCTTGCCAGCTTAACTCTTCTGCCTTGCGCCAGAATGCTAAGGACTTCTTCTGAAGATCTTTAGTATTAAAGGTACGCTCGCGTTTTTCCCCTTTAGGAAAATCGATGATTATCAATTCATCAAGCTCTTTATCTAGAAGCGCTTGCTTGAGTATTGGCCAAATCGCTTCTGGTTGATTGAACCAAGCAAAACCATTCACTAAATGAGAGGCGCTAGAAGTGGGTAGCTCTTTCTGATGTGGAATTTCTAGGAATTTCGCTAGGCCAGCTAATAAGAGATGCTCCCCATAGATATTCGGAGCTTGTTTTACAAGCTCCGGCGTAACAACATCCTGCAGTTTTCCAATGCCGCTAATCCAAAGCGAGTTGATCATCGGCACTCCTCGTTGTTCACGCAGTTCATTGACCGGATCAATATGCCAAAGCATCTGAATTTCATTCTGAAGTTTCCGCCAATTTCTGGCTATGCCATCTTCATGAGTATCGCGAGGCATCCACCAATCAATATTGCGACCATGAGCTTGGTCAATACTGTGGCTTGCGAGGCTGGCAAATGGACCAGCAGTAATGAACCAATCGTGTATACCCTGAAATAGAATCCCACTTTGAAAATCTTCTTCAATCAAGGGAAGTGCTACTTTGAGTAATTGTGCTGACTCCTTATTACTGAGTTCAACTTGGTATTGGCTCATCAACACAAGGTGATCACGGGTAGCATGAAGGTGGACTGGCTGTAAGCAAGCAATCATTTCTTCTGGATTGACTGTTAGATTGGATTGACCCAAAAGGAGGATGGGTGCTGCAGGCACCTTTTCTCCAAGCAGGAAGCATTCATGGGGCAGGCCATTTTTTGGAGCGTCTCTTATGGGGCGGTCAGCCTCATTTAGGGCATCATCCCCAGAGAGCATGAGGGTAAAGCGCTTGGCGTGGGTCATATTGGCAGTCATTCCCCTGATTTTAGGTGGCAATTCAGTATTCCATCAGTATGCCCGCCAGATTCACTAAACTGTGGCTATGTTGAGACTTCCTATTGAACTAGAAATTGGTCTGCGCTATACCCGATCCAAGCGTCGTAAGACGGTTGGCAAGCGTGATGGTTTTTTATCCTTTATTTCGGGAATCTCTACCGCAGGAATTGCGCTCGGGGTTGCCTCCCTGATTGTGGTGCTTTCTGTCATGAATGGTTTTCAGAAAGAAGTTCGCGATCGGATGCTCTCCGTTTTATCTCATGTCGAAATTACCGCTCCCGATGGCCTAGTTGATTGGGAACCGCTTGCTCTCAAAGTTGCAAGTCAGCCTCACGTGATCGGTGTTGCACCGATGGTGAGTTCTCAAGGTCTATTGAGTCGAGAAAGTGTAATGCGCGGTGTTGCTATTCGAGGAGTTCTACCTGAGCAAGAAGGTAAGGTATCTGATCTACCAAAGCAATTTGTAGCTGGCAGTATTGAAGCTCTTAAGCCAGGTAGCTTTGGAGTTGCCCTTGGGGCCCAGCTTGCTTCAATGGTGGGTGCGCGAGTAGGGGATCGTATCAATATGATCGTGCCAGAAAGCGATCTTACTCCTGCTGGTGCTATGCCCAGAATGCGTACGCTCCAAGTAGTAGGTATTGTGGATAGCGGCCACTATGAGTACGACAGTTCTTTAGCCATCATGCACTGGAGAGATGCCGCTGCATTGTTACGCTTGCATGAGCCCTCTGGCTTGCGTGTGAAGGTGGATGATATGCAGCGCGCTCCTGAAGTGGCTGCTGAGTTAGCTCAGGTAGTACCTCAGGCAGTTTGGGTGACAGATTGGTCAAGATCAAATCGTAATTGGTTTGCTGCGGTTCAAACTGAAAAGAAAATGATGTTCATCATTCTGACTTTAATTATTGCCGTTGCTGCATTTAATTTAGTCTCAACCTTAGTGATGACTGTGAATGAAAAACAGGCAGATATCGCCATTTTGAGAACGATGGGTGCAAGTCCCGGCTTGATTCAAAGAATTTTCTTAGTGCAGGGATTGGCAATTGGATTACTAGGCTCTCTAGCTGGCGTTGGTCTCGGCCTCCTTATTGCCCTTAATATTGATGTCATCGTTCCAGCGATTGAAGCTATTTTCCGGGTACGTTTCTTGCCGCGGGATGTTTACTTCATTAGCGAACTGCCATCGGATGTGAGATTTTCGGATGTATTAACGGTTGGTCTGATGGCATTTGGTCTTTCTGTCTTAGCCACCTTGTATCCAAGTCGTCGTGCCGCTCAGGTACAACCTGCTGAGGCATTACGTTATGAGTGAACCTATGATCAATGCAAATACTTTGGTTCTCAGCGCAAGAGGTTTAGCCAAAACCTATGGTCAAGGCCCTTCGGCTGTAGAGGTTCTCAAGAGTATTGATTTGGATGTGGCTCCATCAGAAAAAGTTGCTATCGTTGGTGCATCTGGTTCGGGTAAAAGTACTTTATTACATCTCTTGGGCGGTTTAGATACCCCAAGTACTGGTTCTGTTGTTTTGGCTGGAGCTAATCTAGCGAATTTATCAGTTACTAAGTTGGATCGATTGCGTAATCAAAGTCTGGGTTTTATTTATCAGTTCCACCATCTCTTAGATGAGTTCAGTGCCCAAGAAAATGTGGCGTTACCTTTGCGTATTCGTGGTCTAAGTAACGAGGAATCAATGGATCGCGCTAGCAAAATTCTGCAAGTTGTTGGCTTGGCAGCTAGAGAACTGCACACCCCTGGTGAGTTATCGGGTGGAGAGCGTCAGCGGGTAGCAGTTGCACGTGCTTTAGTTGGTAATCCTTCTTGTGTATTGGCTGATGAGCCAACCGGCAATCTTGATACAGAGACTGCTGATAATGTATTTGATTTGATGTTAGATGTGGCACGGGAGCAGGGCACAGCCTTTGTGATCGTGACCCACGACCCGATTCGCGCTAAACGTTGTGATCGTATTTTGCATTTAGAGCGCGGAGTATTAAAGAACTTCGTAGGATGAGTCAGCACCCATCGTGGGTTGATACCCATTGCCATCTAGACGCACCTGAGTTTGAGAGAAATCTTTCTCAAGCGCTGGACTCGGCGGCCCAAAATGGGGTTAAAGCTATTCTGCTACCAACAGTGAAAGCCTCTGACTGTGATCATGTGCGAGTACTTGCCTCTCAATACGCTGAGACTATCCCGGGACTAGTCTATACGCTGGGTATTCATCCTCTTTATATCCATCAGGCAAAAGAATCTGACATCACAATTCTGAAAGATCAGATAGAGCAATCTTTGTCTGATCCTCGCTTTGTAGGTATCGGAGAAATTGGTTTGGATTACTTTGTTGAAGGTCTGGACCCGCAGCGACAGGAATGGTTCTTCCATGCACAACTTGATCTGGCTGCTCAATATCAACTGCCTGTGATCTTGCACGTGCGCCGCTCACAAGACGCTATTCTGAAAGCATTACGTCCTAGAAAAATTCCCGGTGGAATAGCTCACGCATTTAATGGTAGCTTTCAACAGGCGGAACAATTTATAGGGCTAGGATTTAAATTGGGTTTTGGTGGTGCAGCAACATATGAACGCGCCTTACAGATTCGTCGATTGTTAAAAGAGTTGCCCATAGATAGCATCGTTACTGAGACTGATGCACCTGATATTCCGCCAGCATGGTTTCGAGGTGAAGGTATTGCATTTAATGAACCTGGATTCTTGCCTCGTATTGCCACTGTGTTGGCAGAGGTTCGTGGTATCGGTCGCGATGAGTTTGCTACTGCTGTGTGGCGCAATGCCATGCAGGTATTGCCCCGCTGGTCAGCCTTACTGGCTGACAATCCAAACCTCAATTTAGCTTCCTAGGATCTTGCGTTTAGCTATTGCGGCGTTTATCGCCGGGGGTTTGCTACTACTTTTTTTGCCGATTGTGCCGCAGTATTGGTTTTCGGCTGTAGTGTTTGTAATTGGAATCGCTGTACTTGGGCTATGTAGCCCTCTCAATCATTTTTATTCTCGCAAGATCTTAACCATCTTGTTGTGCGCAGCACTTGGTTTTGCCTGGAATGCTAGATACGCAGAAGATAGATTAAATAACATCCTTTCGGAAGAACTAGAAGGACAGGATTTAACTATTGACGGCCGCGTTATTGCCTTACCTCAAAGCAGTTCTGCTGGAGCCAAGTTTGCCTTTGAAGTTCAGCAAGCCTATCTTAGTGGAGATAGGCTTGAGGACTTTCCTGAGCGCATCTATTTGAGTTGGCAACCCGCCTGGAGAAATCCGCAAGAGATTCCAGAGCTTATTCCAGGTCAACGCTGGAAGTTCAAGGTCAAACTGAAACGTCCTTATGGCTCACTTAATCCCTACACGTTTGACTTTGAGCGTTGGACTTTTCATCAGAACTTTGGTGCCAATGGATCAGTTCGTGCTGGCGAGTTACTGCTTGAGACAGATATTGGGTTTACTGATCTTGAATTGGCTATGGAATATCAGCGTTGGAAGTTGCGTAAAAAGATCCAAGGCCTACTGCCGCAAGATGCAGCATACGCAGGCGTCATTGTGGCGTTGGTGATGGGTGATCAAAACGCGATTGATCAGGATGATTGGCGCGTATTTAATGCCACCGGTATTGGGCATCTGATTTCAATCTCCGGGCTTCATGTCACCATGCTTGCAGGACTTGGTGCGGGGCTCGCTGCAAGGTTATGGCGTCGCAATACACTCCCACTTATTTTCCCTGTCGGCAAGGTAGCTGCTGTAGCGGGATTCTTAACGGCATTTATTTACGCATGGTTAGCGGGTTTTCAGATCCCAGCACAAAGAACCATGTATATGGTTGGCGTAGTTGCTTTTGCTTTATGGTCTGGCCGTAACCCTCGCTCCTTTGATATTTGGTGGTGGGCACTTGCATTCGTTTTGCTAGTTGATCCAATGGCACCTTACACCCCAGGATTTTGGCTATCCTTTGGAGCAGTAGCAGCGATTTTGTATGGCATGGGAGATTCGGCAGGTTTGTTGGGTATCCCTACAGGCAAAGAGTTGGAAGTGCATTGGACCCAAAGAATGTTGCAGGCATTGCGCGAGGCCTGTCGCGTACAAGCCCTTGTCACGCTTGCCTTATTACCATTTACTTTGTTTTGGTTCTATCAGGTATCGGTTGTATCGCCCTTGGCAAATGCATTCGCAATTCCCTTAGTAAGTTATATCGTTACGCCGCTGGCAATTAGTGGCGCACTTCTGCCAGCCTTCATTGGTAAATGGCTGCTCCTACCAGCGCATGCATCTATGGAATGTTTGGCGATTGTATTGAGATGGATGGCTAGCTGGAAATGGGCAGTAGTTTGGTCAAGTCAACCAGCATGGTGGTTGCTCATGATTTCTGGAGTAGGAATCATCGTTGCTATTCGACCTGGTGCAATAAAAGATAGCTGGCGATCTAGAGTTTTGGGAATATCCTTATCCACTCTTTTATTTCTTGTGCCTAGTGCAGATCAAAATTTGCAAGACGGAGAGTTTCGGGCAACAGTTCTCGATATTGGTCAGGGTACCTCAGTGTTGGTCGAGACTTCATCAAAGCGATTGTTGTATGACACCGGACCCATTCAGGGGAAGAAGGACGATGCTGGCAATAGAGTGATCCTGCCATACCTCAGAGGACGAGGAATCGATCGCATCGATCGCATGGTGATCAGTCATAGCGATAGTGACCACGTAGGTGGGGCCATAACCTTATTGAAGGAGGTGCGATTCGATTCCATGATGGGCTCACTACCTATCACGAATCCCTTGTTAAAAAACTTACAAGCTCGAAAGATTCCGACTCTGCCTTGTCGCTTCGGTCAACACTGGGTATGGGATGAGGTGGAATTTTATATTTGGCATCCACATGAGGAAACCAATTTTGAATGGCAATATCCAGGCAAACCAAATGAAATGAGTTGTGTGCTTGAAGTTCGCAATAAGACCGCTTCACTTTGGTTAACGGGGGATGTTGAGAGACAGGGGGAGGCTGAAATGATCGAGCGCTTAAATCAATCTGCATTGCAAGATCTAAAAGATAAAAAGTTGATCTTTATGGCGCCTCATCACGGCAGTAAAACTTCTTCATCAGAAGAATTATTAAAGCGCTTAAGTCCCGATGAGGCATTTGCACAAAATGGATATCGAAACCGCTATGGACATCCTCATCCAACAGTGAGCGCGCGCTATAAAACTCTGGATATTCCGTTTTATCAGTCTCCGAATACGGGTGCGCAGATTTGGACTTTTACCAAAAAGGATGAGATACCAAGAAAACCAATCTTCTGGAGGGAGGAAGTAAAAAGACTCTGGCACCGCTAAAAGTAGGGGAGGATAGATCTGCATTTATTGTCCACTTGGCTCTAATGGCTTAGTCTGTAGCAATTAATGGAACTGAGATCATGATTGAACTAAAACGATTTTGTATTTGCTTGATTGGGGGCTTTCTGTATTTAAATTCCTTAAATGTCTTTGCTCAAGCTACTACTTATTCTCCGTATTCCAAGGAGCAATTGCAGCAATTTAATTCTCAGCCTATTGCGCCAACAGTTTCTGTGGGCGAAGTTGATGGACAAACACAGGGGCCACGAGATTTGAGGGGCTCAAAACTCTATCAACAAGCCACAGGAGAGGAAGAAGCTGAAGCTCTTGAGATCCAGTCAGCGGATCCGTACACCCCAGTTAAGCCAGCGCTGACTTTTTAGCTTAGCAAGGCAAAATACGCCAAATTATCGAGCTCCAAAGTAAAAAACCTTCTAACTCAATGAATTAGAAGGTTTTAAATTTGGTTGCGGGGGCAGGATTTGAACCTACGACCTTCGGGTTATGAGCAAGCAAAACAAAGCATTTCTTGGTGTTGATTAATGTAGATAAGTGATTGTAATGTCAACAGAAATCAACAAATACAAGGCTTTGAAGGTATATCTTCAAATTCCCCAAAATGCCCATAAATAGATATAGAATCAATACATGACCAATACATGGCTAAATTGAGGGTTTATGGCATCCAATAAAATTGGCTTCACAGTAGCTAGAATCAAAGCCTTAAAGTGTGAAAAGGGCAAATCACAGTCAATCTTTTGGGATAGCAGGACACCTAGCCTTGGGGTGCGTATAACCCCTACAGGCAATCAGGCTTTCATTTTTCAGACATGGTTTAACAAGACAAACCTCCGATTGACGATTGGGGATGTGAATTCTTGGTCAATTGATAAAGCACAAACAGAAGCAAGGCGATTAAAGGTACTTACAGACCAAGGAATAGACCCCAGGGAGCAAATAGCTGACAGTAAAGCCAAAGCTAAGGCAAAGCGATTAAAGGGGACTAAGGGGCTAATTATCTGGAATGAGTACATTGAGGAAAGAAAGCATCAATGGGGTGAACGACACCTAGCCGACCATATTGATATGGCTAGGAAAGGTGGTCAAAAAATAACAAGGGGATTAAAAAAGGGGCAACCCAGCACCAAACAAAAGGGAATATTGCTTGACCTGCTTGGGTTGCCGATTAATGAAATTACGAAAGACAGGGTTTTGCCATGGCTAAAGAGGGAAGTTAAAACTAGACCAGCAAGGGCGAGATTAGCGTTATCTGCTTTACGAGCATTTTTAACTTGGTGTAGCGACCAGCCCAATTACAGGGCATTAGTGGATGCTACTGCTTGCGATAGACTGACAAAGGAATTGCCACCCAAGCAGGCTAAAGATGACTGTTTGCAAAAAGAGCAGCTGAATATATGGTTTGGTAGCGTTAAGAAAATTGGCAATCCTGTAATAAGTGCTTACCTTCAAATCTTATTGCTAACTGGGGCTAGGCGAAATGAGTTAGCCACTATGAAGTGGGAGGATGTTGATACTCAATGGCATATCGCTATGATTCGAGATAAGGTTGAGGGCAATCGCAAGATACCTCTAACACCTTATGTGGAGTTATTAATCAATAATCTACCCAGAAAGAACGAATTTGTCTTTAGTAGTTTGACAGCCAAAAGTGGTCGTTTAACTGAGCCACGAAAAGCACACCAAACGATTATTGAAAGTGCTGGGATTCCCAACTTATCAATCCACGGATTAAGAAGGTCATTCGGTACATTAGCCGAGTGGGTGGAGTGTCCTGCTGGAATTTCTGCGCAAATAATGGGGCATAAACCTAGTGCCATTGCTGAAAAACATTACCGCAGACGACCTATCGACCTATTGAGAATGTGGCATACCAAGATTGAAAAATTCATTCTTGATGAGGCTGGTATACCCCAGCCAAAAGAAGGGGAAAAAAGATTGCGAGTAGTTAAGGCTTAACTCTTTTGCATTCGGTAGTCCGAGACCATATCGGAGGAGGGGCGTATTGAATATCTTGTAATTTGAAGGCAACTGAATCAAAAACAATCTTCCAAGCGAGAGCATTTTGACAATTCATAGAATAGGTTGAGTAAACACCCTCCTTACTGCAAAAATCATAAGTTTTAGTGCCATAGATAGCTTGATTATCGGTAATGACTAAGCCAACCCCATCACAATTAAAGTGCTGTTCGTGCTGTGAACAAGCAGTAAGTAGTAATAGGAGTATCAAAAGCCCATTTTTCATTTGTGTAGGTTATCAGATATTGGTAAGCTAGTGACAAGCCCTATCTAGCTTGACGAAGTGAAAGCCTGCATCCTTCAGCAGGTTGATAGGGCTAATTACTGAAGGTTCATATTGAAGGATGTGGAATGGAGCTAAGCTGGAAATCATA
Source organism: uncultured beta proteobacterium (assembly GCA_903845455.1). Taxonomy (GTDB): domain Bacteria; phylum Pseudomonadota; class Gammaproteobacteria; order Burkholderiales; family Burkholderiaceae; genus Polynucleobacter. Next base: position 17,258 of record CAIMXN010000194.1, read on the forward strand.
TCGCCTAATGGACAAGGCAAATGTTTTTGTTGCTGCTGCACTATCTTTGGGAATTCTTCCTGAAAACTTTAGGTTATCTAGAGGTTCAAATGGCAGGATTGAGTGGGAGTTTTCAGCCTACGAAGATAATGGAATGGCTGAATTATTTCGTATACATAGGGACGAGTTGCAGGAACGAGTAACTGTACTGGAAGCTGTTCGCTGGACGCAAAAATTAGTTTGTGATGATGACCACCAAATGGTGTCATTATCCAAGTATGCACAATGGACTATAGACAATGAAATAGAGCCTTTGGCAAAAGAGTTCATAGAATTTGCTATTTCAAATACCAATTCAGCTAAATCGAAGTTGAAGCCTACAAAAGCTCCTGAGCGTAGAGAAAAGAAAAGCACTCTTCAAGATGAGGAGGTTTTGAGAATACTTAGGGAGGTTGGTTATATTCCCCAAAAACTTCCACCAATGGAAAGTGGAAGACCTTGGGTAAAGGCTGAGGTCAAACCATTAGCCCTTAAAACACCCAGTCTATTTGGTTCGGAAAAGGTATTTGATACCACTTGGGAAAGGCTAAATAAGTCAGGGCAGTTAAAACAAAAATCATAGTCTTTAGGTATCCCCTTAAATAGGGGGTGCTGGGATGCTTGCAGGGGGGGATACCCTGCATGGGAAAGTCACTTCACCGAAACATACAGAAAGGTGAAGCGACATGAATCAATCTACAGAACTGCCCATTGGGCTAGCGGCAATTGCCCAAAATAGGGATTTCATTACCACCCCTGAAACAGCCAAAGTCTTTAGCAAAGCTGAGCAAACTCTTAGAAAAGAGCATTCACTCAAGGGTTCTGCATTTGGTGTAAAGCCAATCAAGGTAGGCAATCGGCTTCTATGGAGTGTGGAAGCTATTGCTAAGGTATTGAGAGGCGGCAAATGAAACCAATCAATATCCCACTAAGCATTAAAAAAGACTTCCTATATCGAACATTGCTGCTTATTGCAGAACTTAACCAGGGTATTGAAAAAAGTTTTCCAATACTGGTGGGCGATGAATCTGCTTATATTAATGGTCTGGCAGATATTGGTGATGTAGGGCTTCGCCACAAGGTAATGCTAGAAGCATTTGCGAGGGCATTAACAGAATGAAAAAAAACGCCTATTCCAAAACTTCAAGAATAAGCGCCCTTAGCAAGCCTAATTCTAAAACCAAATCTAAATTAAAACTAGTTACTGGTACTTTTGTTCGAGGCGCAATATGACCTCAATACAAGATAGAGGGTCTGCTGCTATTGCCATGCATTCCACAGCTAGTAAGTTGATTGATGAAGGTAGTTCAAAATTACTTTATGGGGATGAGGTCGGCTGGGTAAATAACCTTGAATGGTTTGAGCCAGTTGTCAAAACTACAGCCAGAAATCCATTTCCATTAGATGCTTTGCCTGACATTATTCGTGAGCATGTTCAAGAGGTCGTAGAAATTACTCAATGCCCAATTGCTTTGGCGGTGAATAGTGCATTAGGTGCGTTAAGTGGTGCGGCACAAGCCCATTTTGATGTGGCTAGGGATGCCAATACAAATATTCCAATTTCGTTGTGGTTTATGACTGTCGCTGAATCAGGTGAGCGGAAATCTTCGGCTGATAGGTTTTGTTTTGAGCCTTTTAAAGTCTGGGAATCAAGTCAGCATCTTGAGTATTCAAATCAGCTTCAAGAATACAAGCTAAAACTAGAAGCCTATGAAGTTGCTAAAACTGCTATTAAGTCCGGCAGTAAGAAGCAGTCACCTGAAGAAATAATGCATCAATTGCGAGTGTTGGAAATGCCTGAACCGCCAATTGAGAAAATTATTCTTTGGGAGACTTTTACTACTGAAGCCTTAATTAAGCATTTGTCAGGGTTTCCGATTGCCTATGGATGTGTAAATGAAGCTGGAACATTGTTGGGTGGTTATGCAACTAAACCAGAAAATGTCCAAAGAACTTTCGCAACTTGGAATAAGTTGTGGGATGGGCAGTCAGTTAAGGATGTGACAAGAGGTGAAGGTACTAGGTTTGTAGCCAGCCCTAGATTCACCTTTCAATTGATGTTGCAGGAATCAATTTACAAGTCGCTACTAGGCATTGGTAATGGTATGGCTCAAGGCATTGGGTTAACCAGTCGGTTTTTAGTGTGCCAGCCAGAATCAACTATGGGCATGCGGTTTTACTCTGAACCTCCAAATCGCATAAATCGCATTAATAGGTTTACCAAAATACTCACTCAATTCTTGGATAAGCCAATGAAGCTAGAGGAGGGAGTTCTTAAGCCTGCAGTTCTAAAGCTATCGCCAGAAGCAAAGGTGGAGTGGATTGAATTTCATAATCTAGTGGAGCAGGGTTTGGGTTTTGAGGGTGACTATCAAACCATCAAGAGCATTGCAGCTAAATCTGCTGAAAACCTTCTTCGTATTGCCGCAAATTTTCAAGTAGCTATAGAACCTAATTCCAATGAAATATCAGCAGAAACCATGAGGTCTGCTAAAGAGGTTGCAAATTACTACTTAAATGAAGCCTTAAAAATGGCTTTGCCACAGGTACAGATAGATGCAGAAAAGATTTGGAATTGGATGGTAAGAACCATTGGTATGCATCCATATGAAAAAAAGTTAGTTTGTAAAAACTCTAGCATTCGCAAAGCAGACAGGGTCAATCCAGCAATTGAATACTTGATTGAACAAGGTCTAGTGCAGACCGCAATCATTAACCAAATTGAATGGATGGCAATTAATCCATATTTACTGGGGGGCAGATAGTGCGATTAGTGCGATTGGTGCGATTCAAGATGTCTAAATCGCATGATTCGCATGATTCGCAGTAATGCAGATACATGACAAAACTATCAGAACGGCTGGAATTGAATCGGTCTATGCAGTTGTCCAGTAAGACTAAGCCAACAAGTAGGGATATTGCAGAGTTTGAAGATTTATACAACTTCCTTGCCCCTAAAAACGATTGGAGTGAAGCTGACTATGCCACTTGGTGTGTTGACCTGACTGAAGATAAAAAACTCACCATAGGCTGTTTAAGAGCTTTACAGAATGCTTGTGAAGCAGGGCGAGCAATGACAAATGAAGATTGGAGTAATGAATGGCAGATATAAAAATTCGACAGATTCATGTAATGGCTAAAAAAGACCAATCTAAAACAGAAGCGGTTACTGAAACCCAATTGAATTCAGCATATAAAAGTGCCACAGTAATGGAAGCCTTTCAAGAAAATGCGGATAGGGATATGTTTGATTTTCCATCTGCTATGAAGATATTGGAAAAGACAGCGCAACAAATCAAATCAGGTGACTTATCGAGGATAGAGGAAATGTTAATAAGCCAAGCCTTTGCTTTGGAGGTGATATTTACCAAAACAGTTAGAACGGCTATCAGGCAAGAAAACCTATTGCAGTATGAAGCCCATATGCGACTCGGCTTGAAAGCCCAAAATCAATCAAGAGCAACACTTCAGGCACTCATTCAACTTAAGCAGCCCAGTCAGACTGCATTCATTAAGCAGACCAACATTGCTCATGGGCATCAGCAGGTTAACAATGGAATTCAGCTCGAAAATAAATCAAACTCACAAAACAAACTATTGGAGGATATAAATGACTTGGACACCAGAACGAAGGCAGCGACAAAGCCAGTTGATTCACAATTGGATGCCCTGGAACTACTCGACAGGGGCGAAAACAGCTGAAGGGAAGGCTAGGTCAAGCAAGAATGCGACCAAGACTGGGGATAGCCTAGAGGTTAGGGAGTTGATTAAACAGATGAATAGGTTATTGAGGGAGCAGAGAGATTTTGTCCGGGAAGGATAACTGCGACTAATTTTTGGATTTTAGTAATCCCAGTCTATCAGCACAAGCCATCCAAAGTTGACCAGGGTAGGATTCGTTTTCTTCCATTGCTGTGGCTTTTCCAACGCATTCCTGAATCTGGGGATTATCAAGGTCAGGCTTTACTAGCAAATTTTTATTATTTCTTAGCCTATCCCTCTCAGCTCTTCTTTTGGCAATGGCAATATCTGAAATCCAGGTAATTTGTAAAGACGCATACTTGCCTGGGTCTGTTCCAGTAAAGACGCCGCTAATCAATTTTCCATTAACGGTTACGAGTGTGGCATGGCATATAAGTTCGGCATTTACATTAAATCCATAATAAGAAAGGAGATTTCCCCTGACGCCATTTGCATCTCGAATACTTTGAATTTGAACAGGCAATCCATTATCTTTGCCTACGGTGTTATTTAGCCATGCAATCATGCCTGGGGAGGTGATGGCTTTATCCCAACATGGGTCGTTTGGAACTTGATTGAAGCCATCGTAGTGGTAGCCTGATGGGGCGCATCCAACAATAAGCACACTCGATAGGATTGCCACAAGAGATGTTCTTATTATTTTCATTTTCTTTATCCAAGTAAGTTAAATGCATTTAGCTGATTAAGACTACTATCATCACTAAAGTGCCGACCCCAAAGATTGTCCAAATCCACCAGGGAACTTGCATCTTGTAAAGGGCTACGATAACTAGCACCCAAGCTAAGAATGGAATCATCCTTATGCCCACCCATTCTGAATTGCTATAGTTTTGATGGTGAAGTACGAAATCAGATGTCCTAAGACTGGGAATGCCATTACCCCAAGCATCCATAGGACAACGCTTTTTTTAGCTTCAGCAACTAAAGAACCAAGAATGATTAAGTAGGTCAAAGATATGGCAATCAAAACCAGTACTATTAATGGGGCAAATCTATCACCATACTCACTAGGTGAGTTCCAAAGTAGGATTAACAAAGCAAGGGAAATCCAGTAAGCATAGAAGCTATAGGTTAACCTTTTAAATCGAGCCTTATTCAAGGCTACTTTTGCTGGTGAGCTATCAGCTAAGTACATAAATATCCCCTTGTAGTTATCTAGAAATCATACCCCTTAATGCAGCCGAAAATACCTTATTTTGTAGTTTTAATGGGGTGTAAAATAGTTCCAATAGATATAAAGAAAGAGATAAGAGATGGGGGCAATTTGGTTCATAGTTGGTTTCTGTGCCGGGCTTTCAATAATTGGTATATTTTTTAAAAGTCGTACCGAAGGTGATACACCCCTTAGTCTATTGACGGACATTAAATTTATTCTTGCATTTACTTTTGTATTACTTTGTGGGTGGTTTTCTGTTTATTTTTTTAGATAAATGAAAATATTTTATATTTTTTTACTTTGTGTCCCATCAATTGGATTTGCCCTGACGCCCCTTCAAAATCACATTGCTGATTTATCTAATAGCTATATAAGAATCTGTGCAAGTATGCAGATTCTTACTGTAAAAAATTGCAAGTCTGAAAAGTTCCTTACTATTGATGATTGTTTTAGGGATTTAAAACCTTTATTCCGAAAATCAGATATGCCAATATATGATTCCGTGGAGAAAAATTACAACCAAAACTGGAAGGCTGATGCAACTTTATGGCTGAAGGATTCGGAAAATGGTTTTAAGGAGTATTTAGATAAATATGAAGGTAATAATGAAAAAGCGTGCATTGCTACTGCTACCCAATATCGAACTTACAGGTATCTAAAGTGGGAAGAAATAAAAATATTGCTTAATCTAGGTAAATGATGAATACAGAGAAAATGCCTGGGAAGCTAACTATGGTTTGGAAATATCTAAGAATTACTCTAGCTGTTATTTTGGTATTGACGATACTTCTTTGGGGTGGAAATTGGATTATCGCTAAGGAGATATTGCCATCCCCATGGCAATACAAAACAATGCTTAATGGTGTCTTAATAGATGGTATTTTTGCTGGGGTCTTGTTAGGTAAAAATTGGAAGTGGCGAGGTATAGGGGCGGTTATCGGTTTAATTTCTACCTATGCATATATGAATTTAGCTTTCTATATCAATTGCAAAATATATGCTGTCTAAAGTCTGCAATTAAATGATTCTAAAAACCCCTAAACCAACCCTTGAAAGTCTTTTGAGGGAAAGTCAGGTCATCACAGGCAAAGACCTAATTAAGCGGAAAGAGAATAAGGAAAAAGAATTGGCTTTATTCCGAGAAGCCCAAGAGTTTGAGGAAAGGCATAGAAGACCAAGGGCTGGTGAAGAAAATTGAAATTGTTAGATTGCAGCTTGTAGATGGCTAAACACCAATCCCTTCCACCTGCCTTTATAGACATATAGTCTAGTAGATATATTATAAATATAGACTATAGGCAGTTATCCAACCTGCTAACCATATAACCTAATATAGTAATTATGAAACTAAGGTTTAGAAGCCAATACCTGATTTGTTTATTTGCCACTTGCTTCCTTTGTGGGAATGCATTTTCCCAAGGGGGTTGCTCCAAGGATGATTTGGGTAGAATTTTTTGTGCGCCTGCAGGGGGGACTGCTGTAAGGTCTATGACTGGGATTGTATGTGCGCCTGGTAGATGCGTTACGGATAATCTTGGTTATTTGAAGTGTTCTTCAAAGTTGGCTGGTGGCGCAACTATTGATGATTTGGGTAGACCTTTTTGTGTTGGCGGCTGCGTCAATCCATCGAAAGAATATTGTGAATCTGGGGAAAAGAAATGAAAACAAAAAGTTTATGGTTTATTGCCTTTCTGCTTGCTGGATGCGCACCTAATTACTTCCTGAATGGAAAGTCACAGGCACAGTTTGCGAATGACAAACTTGAGTGTCAGGCAGTTTCTCAACGATTATCTGGTACTTCCGCAATGTGGACTGTAGAAGCCCAAACCTGCATGCAGGGTAAGGGCTACACCATAGCTAGGTAACTTCAACCAATAAAAACATTGTTAGAAAGGCAGGAAATGAAAAAACTTATGATTGTGATTGGCGCACTATTAGTTTCCGCATGTGCATACCAAATTACTGGCAACAAGACTGGTGCTGGTCAAGCTGAATTTTCTAATGATTTCTTAGAGTGCCGAATGCTTTCAAAAAGAGTGGATGGAGAAGAATCAAGAACCACTATCTCCACTTGCATGCAAGGCAAGGGCTGGACAAATGTTCAGACCAAAACCACCCTTTTCTAAAATTTCTTTGGGGTGGGCGGGTAATAGGGTCGCATCGCATCAGAAGCCATGCCCAATCATGCATCAATCAATTATTGGGTTGATTTAAAGCTGACACAGGTCTTCCAGGGTGAATGCTGGGCAAAAGTTAGAAACTAAAATCTTTGCAAGATGCCTTGAAAGCAGCTTGGATGGCAATTTTCCGCAATGTAAGTTGGGTAGGGGGGGTATCTAATGCTGCCCATGGTGGCAAATTTGGCTTATAACCAATACATAGCCAATACACGACACCTAGAAAAGTAAAAAGGCTTCTAAGCCGATTGACCTAGAAGCCTTATATATACTGGTTGCGGGGGCAGGATTTGAACCTACGACCTTCGGGTTATGAGCCCGACGAGCTGCCAGACTGCTCCACCCCGCGTCTGAAGCTGAAATTCTACCATTTTTAGGGTCTCTCTGTCGA
>CAIMXN010000195.1 GCA_903845455.1 uncultured beta proteobacterium
ATTTAAGAAAATGTTCGAAATCTGGGGCGGTCGGTTTGGCCGAATGCCAAGTCAGCTCGAAGTTCTGTTGCAAGTAGATTGCCTACCTTAGTGATATAGGTCAAACACTTTATGGCTTATTTTATGAAAACTAAGGGTAACTCCCCGTACTCTTACTGGGATTTATTTTTGGATACTAGCTAGAGTCTCTTAATGGCCGATTTGAGCCAGTTGGGGCAATTTAGGTCATTGGGCACTTCTCGACCCAAGGCGGTCGAACATGATAAAAAAACCACCCCGAAGAGTGGTTGGAACCAAAACTATTTACATAATTCTGGAGGAGATAGCTTGATTCTCCCCTCTTCTAGCGTTAACAGATTGATCCATATCAATAACTTGTCTTCATTTAGATCTAAATCTGCACCATAACACCAACTCAGCCTCATATTTTCTACCCGATCTTTTTTGATCCACTGGGTAAAGAACAAATAGACTACGGCGCTTATTCAATGAGCTTGAAATTTATCCTTAGCCTTGGTGTAGTAGCTGATGTTTTCACACACACCTTTGCGAACTAAAGCATTGTGGTCATGGGATAGCCTCACTAAGTCTTTTTTGCTGGTTAACAAATTAATTGCTACCGAGTAACGAACGTAGTGGTCCTCATCATTAGATAGTTCAGATAGCAAAGATATATCCATTAAGTCATTAGCGATTGTCGCCAACCGAACATCGGCATTAGGGTGCTTAATTAAAGTTTTTAATAACTCGTAAGAGGTAGTATTGCGGGCAATGCAATAGGGATTCTTTTTAATTCTAAGTAACGCGCTAGATTTAGCGAGATCAAGCATATCAATACCTTATGTTTATTTATTCCAAAAAAGTAATTAGGGGATTCTTGTTGTGATGGCAACATGTCCATTTGACAAATTTAATTACTGCCCTATATCCGATCAGTTATTGGCTAATTCCCATTGCTAGAAATGAACTACGCTTCCAATACCACTAAATCACCGTGGGCTACCTTTTCTTCCATCTTGTTAAGCGAGAGATAGGTGTAATTGCCATCACTGATATTGATTTCCAATTCGCCAGAGTCGCCTAAAGATCCTACATATTCACCAGGGAAAAGAATAGTAAATCCAATATCCTCACCATGATTACCGTGTTTACGAGATATGACTCCCTTGGTTACTAGCACCCTCACGATGGAGCTAACATTTAAAGACCAGTACTTGCCTGTTCATTTCAAACCCCTTTATTAAATCTATAACTGACCCTATTCCCTTAATTTGATATAAGTAGGTTTGAAATTAATTGATTGCAAGTAGTTATGATCCAGATCAAGTAACTAGGGGTATTCATCTCAAATAAAGTTAGTAATGAGCTGTGATTGTCCATTAGTGGCTGATTTGAGCCATCTGAATCAATTTGAGCAATTAGGCGCTTTCCGACCCAAAGCTGACAGTCGTGGAAATATCTTCCAAGAAAGTCAGCATTTGGGGTAACACCAGCATATTGAATCCCCAGCCATCCAATAAAATAGGGACCTAAAATCAGCATCAGAACTAGTCGCGCTAATTCTTTAGCCTTCATGCTAACTAAAATATGAACTGACCTAGTCAGCAATTAGATATACCAAACGCGCTTAGGAGTATTAGCTGGTCTTGCCCATTAGCACTTAAATTTAAGTGGGCAAAAGTACAAAGTTGGCATCATTAATTCTTTTCTTTTTTGGGGCCACCTAGCAGTTCAGGGTACTGAAGATTGTATTTAAAGATAAATAATCTCAGAATAACTACGAAGAAGAAGGTAAAGACTACTGACAGTAAAACAGGGATAGGGCTTGACTCGTAGTAATTAGAAACGAAGAGTCCTGCTGTCAAAACTAGGCCACCAACTACTGCCGCTTCCTCATAAATTACCCCCTTAAATGTATGTGGTTCTTGATTAACCAATACATCTCGTAACATCCCCCCTCCAGCGCAAGAGAGAGCAGCACAAATTGGGGCCCAAAACCAAGGCCTTCCAGCTGCAAGGGTTAACATTGCTCCTAATGTTGCCAATCCTGCAAATCCAATAATGTCAGTATATTTTTTGATGCTCTTAAATACATCTGTTTGATCAAAGTCACGGTATTTCATAATAATAAGACTTGCCGCGAGAACGATGAGCAGAATTCCAGTTGGATATACTACGTCCTTGACATAATAAAAGTCTAAACGATCACCCCCAATAATGATGTCGCGAAGTGTACCGCCACCTAAACCAGACAAGAATGCAAGAATCAAGCGGCCCCATAGATCATAATTTCGATTAATTCCTTCAAGGGCGCCTGACAAAGCAAATGTAAAAGCAGCCAGATAAATCAGCAATCCAAACCAATTTGATTTAACTATCTCTGAAACATAAAAGCGAGTTGCCTCAGTTAAGGGAGTTTGTCCGCCATCTTGTCTTTGTAATTCATCCCAAACCGAATGAGTCCACAGCGCACTAGCTTCCTGTTTAGCGTTTGCGTCTGAAGCACTAAGCCGCTGTACACTTTTTTCGTATTTACTAAGATTGAGTAAACCAAACTGCTGTTTTTCCTTGGGGATGAGATCAAGAACGACTTGCAACTCATGAAGTTGTTGCGCTGAGTCCAGTCTCGGGGCATAGGCTTGGACAGCCTGAGCGGCTAGGCTTGGCGCGATTCGTGCCTCCTCCCACCCTTTTCGCAAGGCTCGGATTAGACGAACCATTTGCTGTCGAAAAAGTGGATCATCCAAGCGCTCTCTCATTACATAGAGGCCGTCTTCAAGATTAAAAACCCCATATCTTTGAGGGTCTACTATAACTAAATCGCTATCAGCAATACCAGAGCGAAGAATGTTCCAATACTCGTTATAAGCCATGATGGTCGCACATGCCACCTTCCCATCAATTAAATCTTGACCATTTGCTTGCTGATGAACAACCTCTACTGAATCTTTAGGTATCTTTAGCTGATCCAACCATTCATATACTATTTTCTGATCCCCAACACCCCAAATCCCAATCTTCTTGCCCCGAATATCTGCAGGTGAATAAACTCCTGCACTGATTCGGCAGGCAATATTTAAGGCTGATCCTGA
>CAIMXN010000196.1 GCA_903845455.1 uncultured beta proteobacterium
AGAAAACAAAGAAGAACCCCAATCCAGAAGAGACTCAGGAAGTAAAGCCTAGCCTAAGCATTGACGAGTTCAGAAAGCTTTTATCTACTGTTCCAACAGATGTTTTCAAGTATTTAGACTTTGATAACTCATTAATGAGCAAATGTGCTAATTTAAATATCCATGCCGCAAGAAAAATAAACTCTAAGATTAATATTAATATAGTAGATAAGTTATCACAGAAATACGATGCTATTGTTTGTTTAGAGGTCATAGAGCACGTCTCCAATCCATCAGATTTTATAAAATTTATTAGTGATAGCTTGAATAGCGAAGGGATAGTTTTAATTTCCGAACGTTTCGATGGTGTTTATGATATTTGGCCGACTCATTTGTATGTTAATGAGGAATTTTCAGCCAGCATAGAGCTGCTCATGGCCCCTTATTTTTACTTAGAAGATATTAATATCGACCCTTTCGGGAAGCCATATTTTTTCCGTAAAAAACAATCCAATATACTAAAGAATACTGTGTATCCATTATTCTCAAAATCATCCTTAGTAGGCTCCTTTATCCAGTTAAAAAATAAAATTGGGTATTAATTTTTACCACTCGTATTTAAAATAGACTATGGATAATTTTTCGAAAGCAGATAATTTCGTACAAGAGGGTTTAACACATCATCTTCAGGGTGAAACTGACTTGGCTTTTTCTTTTTACGAAAAGGCCCTTGCACTTAACCCAAATCATGCAGGTGCTCATAACCTTTCGGCAGATATTTATCTAAAGCTGGGTAACTATATCAAAGCGCTTTACCATGCTAATTTAGCCATTGCTCACAATCGAGATCCGCATTTTCTTAATACTCGTGCAATGATCTTTATTGAGCTGAAAAAGTTTGATGATGCGCTTTCTGACTTAAGGGTGGCATTGAAGTTAGATGCGAATATTCCAGAAGTTCATAATAATTTATGTATTGTTTATCGTCACTTTAAGGAATTTAAAAAGGCTACTAGCCACGCCCAAACTGCTTTGGAAATCAGACCCAATCTTATTGAGGCGTGGATTAATTTAGCGGCAGTTCAGCAGGATTTAGGTGAGCTTAAAGAAGCTCAAGAGTCGCTTAATGCCGTCTTAGCAATTGATAGCCAAAATATATTAGCTTTAACTAATCTTGCAAAAGTTCACTATCTCGCCGGAAGCTTGGAAGAAACAATTTCTTCTTCCAAGAGAGCGATAGAACTAGGCTATTTTGGCCTTGATCTCTATTTTCCTCTTTCCCATGCCCTTATTCAAAATGGGATGAATCAAGAAGCAGCGTACACGCTAGTGAAGGGATTTAGGGAGGATCGATTAGCTGCTTATAGTCAACTTCCTAGCATTCTTGAGCAAGACGTTTTTTTTAAGGTTCTGTACGATTGTTGCCAATACTTAATGGGGGTTGAGGGCAACGCAACAGATGCGGTTCATCTTTATGAGAAATCCATTAAGCATGCGCCTAGTGTGGCGAGCTCTTGCTGGATCAACTTAAGCTCAATTTATTTCCAATTGCACCGTCTGCAAGATGTTATCCGTTGTTGTGAAGAGTCAATTAAGGTTAATTCTAATCAAATTTGGGCTTATAACAATATTGGGGTGAGTTATATCTCTTTGGGCGAGTCTCAAAAAGCAATCGAGTATTTTGAGAAGGCCTTAACTTTTGATAAGAACTTTGCCCCATCTCTTGGATGGTTATTAAAAGAAAAAAGCCATATCTGTGATTGGAATAACTACGATGCAGTAAGAAATTCGGTGAGTGCATTAAGGCAAACCAATAATACTTCTGCGATCGCCCCCTTTACGGCTTTATCAGTATATAATGATCCTGAAGAGTTGCTATATTGGGCGCGCCTTTCTGCAAATGATCTATTTAATTCAGCGATTTCAAATATCACTTTAGATCCTGTAGTTAAAAAATCAGATCCCGCTAGAAAAATACGCATTGGTTATTATTCCTTTGATTTTCGTAATCATCCGGTAGCCCATTTAACTGCACGGTTATTTGAGGTGCACAATCACGATGAGTTTGATATTTATGCCTATTCTTACGGTCCAGATGATGAATCTGCTGTAAGAGGGCGCATTAAAGCTGCTGTTAAAGAATTTACAGATGTTAGCCAATTATCTGTCATCGATACTGCGCGCAGGATTGCCGCAGATGATATTGACGTCCTCATAGACTTAACGGGCACCACCCAACACACTCGTTCTCAAGTGTTTGCCTTGCGGCCTGCGCATATTCAGGCGCATTGGCTTGGTTTTGTAGGAACCATCGGGTCTGCATATTACGATTACATTATTGCCGATGACATTGTGGCCCCCGTAGGCGATGAACCCTATTTTGCTGAAAAGATCTTACGTCTACCTAGCGGGATGCATATTATGGACGATAGTCGACAAGTCGAAACCGCCCATCAAACTAGGGCTGCGAATGGTTTACCTGCTTCAGGAATTGTATTTGGCTGTTTTTGTCAAACCTTCAAGATTCAGCCTGAAATCTTCTCAGCGTGGATGGAAGTGCTAAAGGCAGTGCCAGAAAGCGTATTGTGGCTTGCTAGCGGTCCAAAAGGGGCAATTGAAAATCTGCAGGCCAGCGCCCAAACATATGGAGTTGATGCTCAAAGGATTATTGTGGCAGAGCGCTGCGATATGGAGGAGTATTTGAGCCGATTTGCACTAATTGATGTTTATCTAGATACCTTTCCCTATACTTCTGGCACCGTAGCAAGTGACGCATTGCTGATGGGATGCCCATTATTAACTCTATCCGGCAAAACAATGGTCTCTCGAATGGCAGGAAGTATCCTTACCCACGCAGGATTGCCAGAACTTGTCGCTTATACACAACAAGAATACATTCAAAAGGCGATCGATTTAGCAAAAAATCATCAAGAGAGAAGCCGTATTCGAGAGCGCTTATTAGCGCAGAGTTCAGCCAATACCCTACTAAATACAAGGCAAAGCGTCCAAGAGCTTGAAGAAATTATTAAGAAATTACTGGAAAAAAAGACTCTTTGTAATACGAGTGACACATGGAAAGCATAAATTAGAAAAAATAAGGGTTGTCCCTATGTAAATTTCCTTGGATTTATTAAAAATGCTGGGTATGATCGACAATTCCAAGATTAATCATTATATTTATTGGTGTTAATTCAATTTACAGATGCTTAAAGGGCTGCTGTAAGCAACAAACTGTGTAACTGTAAAACAACTAGAAAACTAGAAAGTCATAATTAATGAAGCTCAAGCCAGTTAGAATCAGCATCCCAAGAAAAACC
>CAIMXN010000197.1 GCA_903845455.1 uncultured beta proteobacterium
CGATTGGCTTTGTAGCCTCCGAGAAAGTGCCAAAAATTAAACCATAGAGCGAAGTTATACGCAGCGGCTGAAGTCGGTGCTGAGAAACATCAAAGTTGGGAGGCATACCACCCTTACCCGCAACCCCTTTTTCAAATGCGATACTTTTTAACTGTCCACTTAAATCATAATTCCATGCATGGTAAATACAGGTTAATGATTTTCTATTGTCACTCTCCTTCAAACAAACTAATGCCCCTTTATGGGCGCATCTATTAACCATGGCATGCAATTTTCCATCATGATCACGAGACACGATTACCGGAGTTTCGCCAACCCAAGTTGTACGGATATCACCCGGAGCTGGAATCTCCTCCTCCAGGCAAAGATAGTTCCATACTAGCCCCTTAAAGATTTTCTCCTGTTCTTCCTCGTAAACTCCTCTATCAGAAAAAATAGAGTATGGAATTTTTGTTATTCCACTATTTTCCGGCCATGAAATTCGGTCGTGGGCTGGTGGGAATAATTGCTGAATTGTGGCTTCGCATGTCGACATCGCTGATTCCTAAATAAATGTAGAAACCAATATACTGAATCGATGCTCATTGTTCAATATAATTTTATTGAGCGAATTGACTGGATTTTTGATGTAATACTGTAATACCCCCTAAAAAGTAGGCATTTTGGAAGGTGAATTTTCTGTTATTTGTGGCATATTAATAACAGGAGGTTTTATGAAGCAACCCTATTTGATAGTTGCTAATTGGTCGTTCTGAGCCTACTGAAGAGGATATTAAGCAAAGGCTGTTTGAGGCGTAAAACTGGCCCTCACCTCAACTAAGTCCGGCAGGCACTGCCGACCCATAAGTGACATTCATTAGAATGTAATCGCCTACCAAATTGAAGCAGTATTAATAATCAGGTCGCCAATCCTAATTTATTTAATTTTAATCAGTCCAATTTTTATATGGGCTGTTAACTGCCTCATCCCATGAAATGAAACCGCTATGGTCTTTATCAATAAGATTGAATTCAGCTTCAGAAATTCCCGCCTTCTTTGCCTCTTCTCTTGATATTTGTTTATCTCCGCTAAAATCAATTTTTTTAAAACTATATTTTTTTACTTCCACTGGATTTACAGCTTGTGGTGGCGGAGTAAGCGCTTGTGAAAAAACTGTTATTGGTAATAGCAAAGTTGTAGTGCATAGTATATTTCGTAAAATCATTTTTTCACCTTTAATGTTGCTAAAGTAGTAAAACTTATAGAAACTATCGCATAAGCAGGTTGCCGCTTATAAATGTAAAGCTACTTAGTAAAATAAACAAGTAAAAGATTCTCAAAAATCCTCTCTTTTGGAGTGGTACTAAAAATCAGGTCAGTTCACTATCCAGCCTATGTATTTGTGATGCCAGAGCAGATGCGCCAACGCCATTTTTTAATCAATAGTATGAGCGTCTGGAAGTAGCCAAACAAAAAGGCTATCAAGCCTTAGCAATACCCGCTACTGAGCGTTGGTTTGGAAAGGCCTTCATCGAAGCTAATCTGACTATTGCATCTACTGTCCAAAAAACTATTTCTAAAACTAAGCTAGATGGATACATCGGCTGTGCCCAAGCCATTTAGCAAATGATCTACTTAGAAAGATTGCAGCAAATTAAAACGCTGATACTTTGGCAGCTTAAGGCTTAGGTCA
>CAIMXN010000198.1 GCA_903845455.1 uncultured beta proteobacterium
AATAGTGAACGTGCTATTAAGAGTCAGAAGTTGGTTTTAGAGATGTTGCTCTCCGACATGCCTGATGAAGGCTTCAAGTGGGTGGGCGATAGTAAAGAAGAAGAGCAAAAGAATCAACATGGTGAACTGAGTACTTGGGCCGCACTGATGGATGTGACGGTTCGTCCAGAGCTCAAGGCCTTACGTCGGCAGAAGGTTGCGAATGATATTTCGCATCCAGCTATGGCCGTGAATATGGATGCGTGTATTCAATGTAATCGTTGCGTGCGGGCATGTCGTGAAGAGCAAGTCAACGATGTGATTGGCTATGCGATGCGTGGCAGTCATAGCGAAATTGTTTTTGATCTTAATGACCCGATGGGTGATAGCACCTGCGTCGCTTGTGGTGAGTGCGTGCAAGCTTGCCCAACCGGCGCTTTGATGCCAAAAGGTTTAATCGGCTCACAAATCGTCGATCGTAAAGTAGATTCTGTTTGTCCATTTTGTGGTGTCGGCTGTCAAATTACCTATAACGTTAAAGATGAAAAGATTGTGAGTGTCGAGGGTCGGGATGGCCCCGCCAATCACAATCGCCTCTGTGTTAAAGGCCGCTTTGGTATGGATTACATCCATAGCCCACAGCGCTTAACAAAACCTTTGATTCGTAAGCCTGGCGTCCCTAAAGATGAAACAGCAATTCAGAATCCACAGGACTGGTCGAGTATCTTCCGTGAAGCAAGCTGGGAAGAGGCTTTGGAAGTAGCTGGTGGCGGGCTTAAGCAGCTCAAAGATAAACATGGCTTAAAAGTGTTGGCTGGCTTTGGTTCAGCCAAGGGTAGTAATGAAGAGGCTTACTTATTTCAAAAATTAGTGCGCACTGGATTTGGTAGTAATAACGTAGACCATTGCACCCGTCTTTGCCACGCTTCTTCAGTAGCTGCATTACTTGAGGGTGTTGGTTCTGGTGCTGTGAGTAATCAGGTGAACGACGTTGAGCACTCGAGCTTAATCATGCTGATTGGCTCTAATCCAACTGCCAATCATCCGGTAGCAGCAACTTGGTTTAAGAATGCTGCTAAACGGGGTGCCAAGATTGTCTTGTGCGATCCGCGTATGACGGAACTTAGCAAACATGCATGGCGCATGATGCAGTTCAAACCCGATACTGATGTGGCGATGCTCAATGCCATGATCTATACAATCATTGAAGAGGGTTTGGTTGATCAAGACTTCATCAAGAATCGTGCCAATAACTTTGCAGCACTAAAAGAAAATATTCAGGGTTATAGCCCAGAAGCTATGGCACCAATCTGCGGTATTCCAGCAGAAGCTTTGCGCGAAGTAGCGCGTGAATTTGCTACCACTAAGTCAGCGATGATTTTGTGGGGTATGGGTATTAGTCAACACGTTCATGGTACTGATAATGCACGCTGTTTAATTGCCTTAGTGAGCATCACTGGTCAAATTGGTAAACCTGGGTCAGGCTTGCATCCATTACGAGGTCAGAACAATGTCCAGGGTGCTAGTGATGCTGGTTTGATCCCGATGATGTTTCCAAATTATCAACGGGTTGATAATCCTATTGCGCACGCCTGGTTCGAGAAGTTCTGGGACACCCCTTTAGATAAAAATCCCGGCTACACCGTGGTAGAGATCATGCATAAGATCACTGCACCTGATAGTGATCCAGATAAGATTCGCGGTATGTATATCGAAGGAGAGAACCCGGCGATGAGCGATCCCGATTTAAATCATGCGCGTCATGCACTCGCTGCTTTAGAGCATTTGGTTGTGCAAGATATTTTCATGACTGAAACTGCGCTTCTCGCAGACGTAGTTTTACCTGCCAGTGCCTGGCCTGAGAAGGTTGGTACCGCAAGTAATACTGACCGTATGGTGCAGATGGGCAAAAAAGCAATTGACCCTCCTGGAGATGCTAAGCCTGATTTATGGATTATTCAGGAGATTGCTAAACGCATGGGTTTGAACTGGAACTACCAAGGGCCGGATGCTGGTGTGGCAGAGGTCTATGATGAAATGCGTCAAGCAATGCACGCGGCAATCAATGGTATTACTTGGGAACGTCTTGAAAAAGAATCCAGTGTGACCTACCCTTGTTTATCTGCTGAAGATCCAGGCCGTCCTATCGTATTTGATGATCATTTTGCTACTGCTGATGGCAGGGTAAAACTGGTACCTGCAGATATCATTCCTGCGAATGAGCGACCAGATGCAGAGTACCCATTTGTATTGATTACGGGACGTCAGTTAGAGCATTGGCATACTGGCAGTATGACGCGTCGCGCCACCGTTCTCGATGCGATTGAGCCGCTGGCTACCGTTTCTATGAATGGCGAAGACATGACGCAGTTGGGCGTTTCTGCCGGCGATGTGATTACAGTTCAATCAAGACGTGGTGAGGTTGGTATTCATGTGCGTAGAGATGATGGCACCCCGCGTGGCGTGATCTTTATTCCCTTTGCTTATTACGAAGCTGCAGCAAACTTGATTACCAACGCTGCCTTAGATCCATTTGGCAAGATTCCAGAGTTCAAGTATTGCGCTGTCAAACTCAGCAAAGGCGGTCAAGCAGCAGGAGTGGTGGGTTATGGCACCAACGACCCAGCACGACAAAAGCTTGTGGCTACCTCCTAAAAGACGCCACTTGGCCTCGGATAACCCCATCTTTTAGGTGGGGTTAAGCGATTGCATCTTCCAATGTTGAGCCTGTCAAGCAGCCAAAATATATGCTGGAAGAATTAATAGCCCAATGCAGCCCACAGGCAAAACGATCCAAAGAAAATGATGAATGGATTAATACGTTGTGATCAGCCCAGAGTATTGGATTTAGGGGCACGAAAGGCCAGAAGACTTGCAAAAGCTCCAGCTACAATCATTGACGATGTTTTAGCTAAATTATCGGCAATGATTGCTTAACTTAAGAGCGGTTCTAGAGTTCATTTCATTGTTTTTCCTGTTGCCCTTTAGAATGAAGCATGGCCATTTCAAAATCTTCCGCATCAACAACTGCTACAAAAGCCGAGTTACCCGTTCTGATTATTGGAGCAGGGCTGGCAGGCTTAACCGTTGCACTGCATATGGCCGAATCTCAGCCAGTCATTGTGATGGCTAAACGTGGTCTAGGTGAAGCTGCCACTGCTTGGGCGCAAGGTGGCATTGTTGGGGTCGTTGATAAAGAACATGACAGTATTGATTCTCATGTGGCTGATACTTTAGATGCTGGTGCTGGTCTAGTTGTTGAAGCTACTGCTCGTTATATCGCTGAAGAAAGTGCCGCAGCTATTCGTTGGTTAGTAGATCAAGGGGTGCCATTTACGGCTGATGAGGCTGGCCCAATGGGTTTGCATCTGACTCGTGAAGGTGGTCATAGCCATCGTCGCATTGCGCATGCAGCCGATGCTACTGGCAAGGCTATTCATGACGTATTGCTAGATAAAGCAAGAGCCCATAAAAATATTCAACTGCTAGAGCATTGGATTGCTTTGGATTTGATCACCAATCGGCATTTAGATGCCAAGACTCAACGCAATAAACCTAATCGGTGCTACGGTGTATATGCCCTCGATATTAAAAATAACCGCGTAGAAACGATTGAGGCTAAATCTGTCGTATTGGCTACTGGTGGAGTGGGTAAGGTATATCGCTACACCAGCAATCCTGACACTGCCACTGGTGATGGTATTGCCATGGCATGGCGTGCTGGTTGTCGTGTCGGTAATATGGAATTTATTCAGTTTCATCCGACTTGTTTGTATCACCCCAGCGATCGCACCTTTTTAATAACAGAGGCAATGCGTGGTGAGGGCGGTATATTGAAGTTGCCTGATGGTACGCGCTTCATGCCAGAGCATGATGAGCGCCATGAGCTTGCGCCACGAGATATTGTGGCTCGAGCTATCGACTTTGAAATGAAAAAACATGGTCTTGATTATGTTCATCTTGATGCAACTCACCTAGGTGAAGCTTTTATTAAAGAGCATTTTCCAATGATTTATGCGCGTTGCTTAAGCTTGGGGTTAGATATTACCAAGCAACCGATTCCGGTTGTGCCAGCGGCACACTATACCTGTGGTGGTGTCGTCACTGATTTAAAAGGACGCACTGATTTACAGGGATTGTATGCAGTGGGTGAGGCTACTTATACCGGCTTGCACGGCGCCAATCGGTTAGCGAGCAATTCTTTATTAGAGTGCATTGTGATTGGTAAAGCTGCTGCTGCCGATATTTCGGAGCTTAAAACACCAAGCTTGCCAAAGTTGCCCCTCTGGGATGAGAGTCAAGTGGAAGATGCTGATGAGCAAGTCGTCATTGCACATAACTGGGATGAGTTGCGTTCATTGATGTGGAACTATGTTGGGATTGTGAGAACCAATCGACGTCTTGAACGTGCCTTGCATCGTATCAAGTTA
Source organism: uncultured beta proteobacterium (assembly GCA_903845455.1). Classification (GTDB taxonomy): domain Bacteria; phylum Pseudomonadota; class Gammaproteobacteria; order Burkholderiales; family Burkholderiaceae; genus Polynucleobacter. The sequence continues at coordinate 4,410 of CAIMXN010000198.1, forward strand.
CTCAGATATGAAGTACAAGAGTATTACGCTAATTTCAAGGTGACAAGAGACTTAATTGAGTTGCGTAACTTACTCGAGTGTGCAGAATTGATTGTACGTTCTGCCTTAATGCGCAGAGAAAGTAGGGGGCTGCATTACAGCCGAGACTATCCAGGTACCTGGGCAGTGTCTTACCCTACGATTTTGACGCCTCAGGCCGAAGGAAGTTCTGAGAATCTAGAAGTTTAGTCATTTCTATACCAGGCCTGTAAGTACGGCTTCTTAAATATGTTCTCTCAGGAGGGTTTGCCAGCCTTTACCGCTGGATATCAGCGGGGTTTGAAAGCATTGTCAATAAGATGCTAATTATGGGCTTAGATCACACTACAAAATTCTCATCGAGAAATCTACTGCATTGATATCTTTAGTGAGCTTTCCAAGAGAAATACGATCAACACCAGTAGCGGCAATTGCCCGCATTTGATCTAACTGAATTCCGCCAGAGGCTTCTAGCAAAGCACGCCCAGCTGTAAAGTTAACTGCTTCTTTCATTTGATCGGTCGTGAAGTTATCAATCAGAATATTGTTGGCGCCAGCATCTAAAGCTTCTCTTAGCTCTGAAAAATTCTCTACTTCAATCTGAATATCCACCCCAGAATTCAAATTCACTGCAGCCTTCAGTGCAGCAGCAATACCACCTGCTGCGGCAATATGATTTTCTTTGATGAGGATGCCATGCCATAAAGCCAGCCTTTGGTTCTGACCCCCACCAACTCGTACGGCATATTTTTGAGCCTGACGTAAACCAGGAATAGTCTTGCGCGTATCCAGCACAGCACAACCCTTGGGATTTGGGCTGGCGCCTGCAATAGCATCGACATATTGGCGTGTAATGCTAGCTGTCCAAGATAGGGTTTGTAGAAAATTAATACAGGGGCGCTCTGCAGAGAGTAGGGCGCGTGAGTCAGCAGCAATGTCACAGACTTTAGTATCGGATTGCATCATGTCACCTTCCAGGTAATGCCAGGTGATTGTGGCTGCAGAATCTAATTTCTTCAGCGTGCCCTCAAACCAATCAACGCCGCAAAGCACTGCTGCTTGACGCACGATTAATTGGGCTTGAACCAGTTTGTTAGGAACCAGTTTGGCAGTCCAATCATTCATCCCCACATCCTCCATCAGGGCATCATGAATATTGCGCTGGCGAGCCTGCTCTAAGGTTTCGTTGTAATCAAACATGCAAAGAGTCCATCAATAAAGTCATTAGGTAATCGATGAACATTAGGCAGCCCCAATATTCTTCACAAAGCCGTGTTGGGCTTTTGCCAGGAGATCAGGGTGATTTTTTGTAAAGTCGAGCATCCGATCAATGCAAACCAGCGCTTTGCTTCTGATTGGCTCTTCAACAAAAATTTCTCCAGAAGTATTTTGTAAGCAATCCAAAATTCCCTGTAGACCATTCATCGCCATCCAAGGGCAGTGAGCACAGCTCTTACAAGTAGCACTATTGCCAGCAGTAGGCGCTTCAATCAGCTTCTTATGGGGAGCAAGTTGGCGCATGCGGTGCAAGATGCCTTTATCGGTTGCCACAATGTATTCACTTGCGGAGCCTTCAACAACTGCCTTGATCATGGCGGAGGTTGAGCCAACCACGTCTGCCAGATCGACAACACCTTGAGGTGATTCTGGATGCACCAGTACCATCGCCTGCGGATGTTGTATTTTTAGAAGTTCAAGTTCAACTGCCTTGAACTCGTCATGCACTATGCAGGCACCATTCCAGAGCAACATATCAGCCCCAGTTTGTTCTTGTATATAGCGGCCAAGATGTCGATCGGGAGCCCATAGTATTTTTTTACCTGCAACTTTGAGTTGATGCACGATGGCTAGAGCGCAAGAACTTGTGACCATCCAATCAGCTTGCGCTTTTACGGCAGCGCTAGTGTTGGCATAGACAACCACTACACGATCGGGATGGGCTGCACGAAATATTGCAAAGTCAGCAGCATTGCAACCTAAATCAAGCGAGCAGGTGGCGTCTAAATCTGGCATGAACACGCGTTTCTCGGGACTCAGAATCTTGGCTGACTCGCCCATAAAACGAACACCAGCAATGATCAGATTTTTGGCGGTATGATTTTTCCCAAAGCGGGCCATTTCAAGAGAGTCGGCGACAAAGCCCCCAGTCTCCATTGCCAAGTCTTGAATATCACCATCTACATAGTAGTGGGCGATGAGGGTGGCATCTTTTTCCCGTAATAAATCCTTAATTTGGGCGATGATGCGTGATTTTTCTGTAGAACCGAGATGCGGCGGGGTTTTTGCCCAAGCTTGTGCGGTACAGGTCAGTCCAGCTGAATTTTGCTGGGGATAATCGTAGGAAATAGGGTTTGAGGGGATTTGAGCCATACTAAATCTTAACTGCTTATTCGCTTGGTCGGGTTAAAGGCCTAATACGGCAAACTTGGTAGCTAGGTGTCTTGTTTATGTGGATGAGAATGGTAGAGTACAGAGTGCCAAGCTACGCATAAAAATCTTTTAAGCCGAATATGAAATTGATTCAAACCCTCTATCAGCATCCCGTTCTGCAGTCTCGAAAAACCGTGCAGGCATTGATTTGGTCAGTGTTGTATGCGTATATCGCTGGCTATATCTTAAAGAACTTCGCTGGGGATGCAGGCGCCAGTTTAATTTGGGTTCCAGCAGGAATTGGCCTAGCGATATTGCTCAATCAAGGCCTATTTTATTGGCCATTTATCTTCTTGGCTGCCTTAGCAGGTGAGCTCATTGGCGGCTTTGGTTTTCTGGTAGCAATTCAATTAGCCATGGGTAGCACGATCGGGTGTGTATGCGCTGCTTATCTTTTGACGAGAGCCTTTGCTTTCAACCGCAACATTGCCTCTGTGGTAGATATTGCTTCTCTATTGCTGGTTTCCGTCGTTTTAGCCCTGATTAGCGGTCTGATTGATGCCACGGTTTTGTATAGGGCGGGTCTGATTGATCCAGGGCAATTCCAGAATGTTTTTTATACCTGGTTTATCGGAGATTTTTTTGGGGCTGCTTTCTTTACACCCGTTATCTTAGTTTGGCGGATATTTCCTAAAGATTGGCTCAAAGTACCCAAGCTTTATGAAGTGCTGACCTTTTTTGGCTTGGTTTTTTTGTTTGGTCAAGCGGTCATTTATGGATGGCTCAACAACCAGTTCGTCAGTCCAAACTTTGTCAATAACGGGTACTTTATGTTCCCCATACTGTTAATTGCTGCCTTGAGATATGGTCGTCATGGCGCAATGTTGGTACTGACGATGACGGTATTTCAGTCTATTTTAGGTGCGTACGAAGGGTATGGCTTCTTCAATCGCAATATGATGAATGACCCAGCCCCTATTAGCGTTTGGGTTTTTCTGAGTGCGATTTGCTTATTGGGTCTGATCATCAGCTTCTTTGTTGAAAATAGCCAAACCAAAAGTAGTAATTTAGAAAAAGCTGAGGGGCGTTTTAGGGAAATTGTTGAGCGCATTCCTGTACCCATGGCTATCGTTGATATTGATAAACGGACGATGGGTTTGGTCAATCGTGCTTATGTCGATCTGACAGGGTACACCTCAACAGATTTAATGAAGAGTGATGACTGGTGGGCTTTAGCCTATCCGAATGAATCTTATCGCAAAGAGATCGAACACCTTTGGGATGATCGCGTCCATGAGGCTAGACGCTCTAACTTGCCAATGGAGCCAGTGGAGTCTTGGGTGGTTTGCAAGAATGGTGAAAAAAAATATATCAGCTGGGGATCAGCACGCGCTGAAGATAAATTTGCTATTTATGGTATTGACCTTACTGAGCGTAAAGAAAATGAGGATCTGCTGAAGATTACCTCTTCTGTCTATCAGGCGATTGGCGAGGCTGTCTTTATTGCCGACCCACAAAATAATTTTGTCTTGGTGAACGATGTATTCACTGGAATTACTGGCTACTCAAAAAGTCAGGTTAGGGGCCTGAACTTGCAATCCATCTTAGTCAAAACTGAAGGGGCAATCTCCTACGCGGATTTACTGCCCGCATTGGATTCAATGGGGCATTGGGAAGGTGAGGTTGGGATTAAGTGCAGTGACCAAACCAATTACCTCGGATTTTTGTCGATCTTCTCAGCCTTGGATGACCGGGGTAAGGTGCGGCAACGGGTTGGACTGATTTCTCAAATATCGGATCAGAAAAAAACCCGCGAGATTATGAATCGTCAGGCCAACTACGATGCATTAACCGGTTTGCCTAATCGTCGATTATTTCTTGATCGGGTTGATGAATCCATCAAACGCGCAGATCGCGTCAAAAATAATTTTGCCCTCCTGTTTGTGGATCTTGACCACTTTAAAGATATTAATGACACTGCTGGCCATGATGTGGGTGATCAGATCTTGAAACGTGTTTCAGACCGCTTTAAGGATGAGATACGAGAATCGGATACCGTTGCCAGAATAGGGGGTGATGAGTTCACTATTATTTTGAATGACTTAGAAAGTCCTAAAAACGTCGATAAGGTTTTAATGGGCATCATCGATCGTCTTGCAGAGCCTATCGAGATCGATGGCAAAGTGTTCCATATATCAGCTTCTTTAGGTATCGCTTGTTATCCACAGGATGCCACTAGTACAAAAGGCTTGTTGATGAAAGCGGATCAAGCGATGTACGCCGTTAAGTCACAAGGTAGAAATGGCTTTCATTATTTCACTCAGTCTTTGCAGGAGCTAGCTGATCAGAAGATGAAAGTGATTTCTGAGTTGCGGACTGCACTTCAAAATAATCAGTTTTATTTGCACTATCAACCCATCGTCAATTTGGCATCTAGCAAGATTGTGCATGCTGAGGCCTTGTTGCGCTGGAAAAGACATGATGGCCAATTAAGTCTGCCGGCAAACTTTATTGATGTTGCTGAAGATTCTGGCTTAATTATTGAAATTGGCGACTGGGTATTCAAACAGGTCTGTCAATTCTTACAACAGTTATCTGAATTAGACAGTGGGATTAGTATTGGTATTAACGTTTCCGCGACACAGTTCAATTCCAATAAGCATTCAGCATTGGAATGGATTAAGTATTTAGAGGATTTGGGGCTATCTAGTCAGCAAGTGATTTTAGAAGTGACTGAGCATACGATGATGAATCAGAATGCACGCGTTGCCCAAAAAATTGCTTTGCTCCATAAGGCTGGATTTAAATTTGCGATTGATGATTTTGGGACTGGCTACTCTTCATTGTCAGCATTAAGAAACTTCAATTTCAATTACCTCAAGATCGATTCTTCCTTTATAAGACAAATAACCCATAGCAAGCCTGATAAAGCTTTGGTTCAAGCGATGGTCACCATGGGGTCGGGTCTTGGACTGCAGTCAATCGCTGAAGGGGTGGAGACGGAAGAGCAGCGCCTATCCTTGCTCGAAGCTGGCTGTTCATTGGCGCAGGGCTACCTCTTTGGCCGTCCTATGAGTGGCTCAGATTTTTGGGAGCTTTTGAAGCAATCTGGTACATAAGTCCTATATAGCTGTCTAAATTGTTGTCCAATAGCAACATTTATGCATTAAGGTGTCTGTAATAGTGTCTAAATTATTTATATAGCTGTATAAATGATCCCCCTGGATCGATTTTATGAATATTTAGACACTTATTTCAAATGAATGATTGGACACCTAGCTAAATGATCTCAAGCAAGGAGTTGCTGGAACAAACCGGCATCTCCAGAGCAACCCTCAACAACTACATCCAGCTTGGCATTTTGCCTAAGCCTGTAGTGCAATCTCACGTGGTGGAGCTTGCTGGTGGTGCGCGCTTGTTAGGTTATTTTCCAGAAGATGCGATTGACCGCATCCAAACCGTTCAAGCTTTAAAGGTCAAAGGCCTTTCAATGCATTTAATTGCTCAAGAGCTAGCTTCTACGGATGTCCTTTTGGGTAGTGCTTTGCCAGAAATGAGCGAGGCAGGAGTAGGCGCTGTGGTGCACAGATCTGCGCTCAGTGATGATTCATCCCAGCTCAATATGCGTCAGACTGCAAAATCTGGCGCGCGTGGGAAAGATCTGCAATCTAGCCAGGGCATGTTGCTTTCCTTGGATGGCTTAGCGCAACCAGCTTATATGCTCAATTACAACCTAGAGCTGACTTGGTTAAATGAAGCAGCCAGAACAGAACTATTTTGCTTTACAACACCACCAGCACAAAGTTCAGAACGAAACTTATTCGAGCTGCTCTCTCGCCCCGATTCTAAAATGAGTTTGGCTGATCAGCGAGCTCTAGCTAATTTGCATCTGCAATTGGCGAGCGCAAGAGTTAGTAGGGAGTCTTTAACTAAGGTGGTTATGTCGGCAGATCCAGATTTGTTGGATTTGTTTGACGGTCTTAATTTTGAACCTAGAAATAAAGAGCAGCTGGCACCTTCAGCTATCTCTGAGCTGGATTTAATCCGTGCCAACCCTGATGGTATTCCGGCTCTCTATAGAGTCTATGCGGTGTACTTCCGCGAAGGTATCTTGGTAATTCATACTGCTGATAACGATCGTGGCGATGATTTGCTTGCTTTCTTAAGCAAGCGTGATCAAGTGATTCAAGGTTTACTCAGCAAGCGCTTGCCGGTAATGACCCCGTTAGCAGTTTTGGTAGCGGATTTACAAAACTCTGTACGCATTTGTTCCGAGCTTCCGCCAGACGAGTACTTTGAACTCATCAATCAAATATGGTCAACCATGGGACCTATTTTGCGTAAATATACGGGAACTCATGGTAAGCATGCTGGTGATGGTGTTGTTTACTATTTCTTCCCTCAGCCAGAGACCAATTACTTATTTAATGCGATTGCGTGTGCAGATGAGTTGCGTCATGCGATGCGAAAAATTAGCGTTGCTTGGCAACTGCGCAAGAACTGGTTAACAGAACTGCAATTGAATATTGGTTTGCATGAAGGTCAAGAGTGGCTTGGTAGCTTCCAGTCCGCTAACCATGTAGAGTTTGCAGTCCTGGGAGACACTATTAATCGTGCTTCGCGTTTAAGTGATTTTGCGCGCCATGGCAGTATTTGGGCGACTAAGAGTTTGGTATCCCGCCTGACCAGTGATGAACGTAGCCGGATTGAGTTCGGAATTATGCGTCGCAGCGCCGAAAATGGTGACCGCTTTGTAAACTCCTCTTATGCCCAAATTGATTCTTTAGCGCCTTTAGAAGAAGGCCGCTATGAAAAGTTACGCGATATTGCGCAATTGGCTGTGACAGAAATTCGCAAAGTGAGTACTAGTCGTCAGTACTAACTCACTGGCTGATGATGGCGGGGGGTGGGTTATATCCCGGTATTTTGGCAACATCCACCTCATCAATTTGCTTGGGATCTAAATACTTTAAAGCGTACTCTTCGTACACTTTTTCCCAAATAAAAATATCAAATAAATCGGGATCTACGTGAGCACCGAGTTTCATTTTCCCCAGGATGTCGAGCGATTCACTTAAGGTCTTGCCCTTTTTATAGGGGCGATCATGCGCTGTCAGTGCTTCAAAGATATCCGCTATACCCATGCATCTGGCAGGCACAGACATTTGCTCTCTAGTGAGACCTTTTGGATAACCTTTACCATCCATTTTTTCGTGATGGCCGCCGGCATATTCAGTTACATTTTTGAGATGTTTAGGCCATGGTAATTGCTCGAGCATGCTGATTGTCAGATCAATATGATGATTAATGATCTTGCGCTCTTCATCATTTAAGGTGCCAGCCCGAATGGTGAGATTTTTAATTTCTTCATCACTTAAAAAGGGTTGGCTATCGCCATTTAAATCTTGCCACTGATATTGGGCTCCTATCGTGCGTACCCGCTCTACATCAGCATCTTTCATAAATTCACCACCGACATTGCAATGTTCTAGAAAGGCATAGTCAGCGATCAACTGGGACTTCTGTGTACTAGCTTGATCTGAGGAAAGCTCTCCTCGAGCGGCAGCAAGTTCGATATTTTTTAAGATTTGGGTAGCGCGTGTTTTGACTAAATCAATACGATCAAAAATCTTTTCAAGCTTGGTTGCTTTATCAACTACGTGTACGGGAGTAGTAATCTTTCCGCAATCATGCAGTAAGCCAGCAATTTTCAGTTCTTTGCGGTCTGCTTCTGTCATATTAAATTGTGCGAGAGGTCCTGCCTCGTTACGGTTAACCGCGTCTGCGAGCATTAATGTGAGTACAGGAACTCGATTGCAGTGGCCACTTGTGTAGGGCGACTTATCATCAATCGCATGATTAATGAGGCTGATAAAAGATTCAAAGAGCTCTTCTAGTCGGTTCATCAACAGACGGTTGGTTAAGGCGACAGCGGCTTGCGAAGCAAGGGCTTCAACGATCTCTTGATTTGTTGCGGAAAAAGGAATGATCTTGCCAGTATCTGGGTCTGTAGCATTAATTAATTGCATGACACCAATAATCTCTGATTCATGATTCTTCATTGGAATCGTTAGAAATGACTGGGAACGATATTGATTAGCGCTATCGAATTTTTTAGTCCCTGAAAAATCAAATTCAGTTGAGTTGTAGGCATCTTCAATATTAATAGTTTGATCTTTATGCACGGCATAGCAAACTACTCGACTGAGTTCCGGACTGCCATCCTCTTTATATAACGCGAGGGGAGGCAAGTTGGCAGGAATAGCGCTCTTACCGCCTAAGTGCACCTGCTTGCTTTTGGTATGCAGAATTTCAAAATGGAGGGTTTGCTCTTCAGTTGTTCTATAGACAGATCCCCCGTCTGCATTAGTAATATTCATTGCAGCTTGCAAAATATTTTCTAAGAGTTGATCAATATCTTTTTCGCTACTAAGTGAGGCGCCAATCTTTAACAATTGGGACATGAGTTTTTTATCGATTTGATCTGTCATGAGCTTGGCTAATATATGAATGATGTCTTTTCAGTAGAACCTAGTACAACGGTTTTGTCATTATGAACAATTGCTTGGCTTTTGTATTTTTTATGGCAAAAAACAGGATTTAGACACCTGCTTGGTACCCCTTGCTTTATTCGACGATTTTGACGCTTAAAAGCAACATATTTCATAATATGAAATGCATTTCTATTGTTATAAGCCTTATTACCTAGGCTCTTGATTCATAATGGATAAAGAATTTATTTATAAATATTAAGCATATTTTTCACCATTTTTATATAACCAAAGTTACGCTGTGACTAGACCTAGCCGCCGTGTTGTACCCCGTTTGCGTCTTGCGCGCTTGCCTATTGCAATCGCCTGTACTGTTTTGATGTTTTCCGGCTGTACAACCCCGATCACTAAAGAAGGGGATGCGCCTGATGCACCTGAATACGTTAGGTGGATGCCTGAGTCCTATCGTGCGCCAGTGGAGCAGCAGTTACCACGACCTAAAGAATTATGGTGGCAAGACTTTGAGAGTGAAGAGCTCAATGGCTTAGTAGATACCGCACTGACTAATAACTATGACTTAAGAGTTGCAGTTGCGCGTGTATCACAAACCAGAGCGCAAGCTGACGTAGTCAAGGCAAATGAATCGCCAACGATCGATTTTGGAGGCTCTTATCGTAATCAAGCTCCTGGTCTTGGCCCTGGATATGCTGCCACTACATCTCAGTGGAGCAGTCAACCCGTTTGGCAAGCAGGATTTTTAGCAAATTACGAAGTCGATCTCTGGGGTAAAAAAGGTTTCAATACGCAGTCAGCTTTCTCGCAAGCACTTGCGAGTGAATACAACCGTCAAGCAGTTGCTTTGAGTCTTGTCGGTGATACGGCTTCCACCTACTTTTTAGTGGTTTCTTTGGATGAGCGGGTGCTCGTGGGTGAACGCAATTTAGAGGCAATTCGATCAGTCGGTAAAGGTTTACAACGCCGCGTAGATCGGGGTGATGCCACGATCATTGATCTTTCTCAACAGTTGATCTTGCAAACCAATACGGATGCCTTGGTCTCGGGACTAAAGCTCCAACGTGAGCGAGCCTTTAATCGCTTAGCTGCTTTGATCGGTAGAACGCCTTCCACTCTGAAATTACAGACTAGGTCTTTAGAAAAACTGAAGGTACCAGTGGTCTCCCCTGGATTACCTTCCGATTTACTCTGCCGTCGTCCTGATATCAGAAGAGCCGAAGCTGCTTTGGAGGCATCTAAGGCTGATTTGTATGCGGCCCGTGCCAACTTATTGCCCACGTTTGCTTTATCTGGTGGCGCTGGTTATGGAAGCTTTTTGTTATCTCAGTTAACCATGCCACAGAGTTTGTTCTATAACGTGACATCCAACCTGGTGCAGAATATTTTTGATGGCGGTAGACGGCGTGCAGAAATTCAGGTGGCTAGCGCAAAAAATGTAGAGCTACTTGAAGCGTATGCAAATTCAGTTTTAGCATCTTTACGGGATGTTGAGGATAGCTTGTCTGGCGTCAATTTAACCGCTAAGCAATACGAAGCATTAAATGATTCTCGGGTACGCGCACAGCGCTTGGCTGAGATGAGCGCTAAGGTGGTCGAGAGAGGCGGTATGGATTTTGTGCAGTTATATGAAATCCAAAGAACCGTTTTGGCTGCAGAGGATTCTGCTATCAATGCGCGCAATGACCAATTAAGAGCATCAGTTGATTTATTCAAAGCCATTGGCGGTGGTATGAATTTAGATAAAGATCCTTGTCTTGGTGGTGGCCGTCTGCCTAAAGCAGATGCACGTTGGGCTGAGGTAGAAGAAAAGGCGGACTCTGCTAAGAAGGCAGCGATCGGCGTGAATGCTGCTGGACAGCCGGCTTATGAAAATAAGAGTCCTGGCGGTGTTGGTCCTTCTCTCAATCAAAAGCCCTTGCTAGCACCAATCATTGATTTTGATTTGCGACCTTTGCCAAAAGCGCCAGTAACGAATTCAGGCGATACAGGTCCGAATGCGCCACAGCCCATGCCACTGCCAATCATGCAGCAAAAACCCTAAAGCGGAATTGAAAAGGTTTCTTGAGTTATGAATAAATTCATTCAATCCCTAAAAAATAGCGCCAATCAGGTGAGCCGCTTCTTTGGGCAAATCTTATTTATCCTGGGTTTAATACTTGAATTTCTCCAGAGTGCTGGCGGCGCTTTATATAAGGTCCTTAAAAATGATCTATTGAGTCTGCAGCGTGCCATTTGGGGCTCACGTGCTGAGATGAAAGACCGTTCTATTGATGTGGTTGGAATGGCGAAAGGGCAATCAAAGCTGTTGCTGCAAAAAGCCAAACCACAATATTGGTTGCCACTGCTACGCCAGAATTATGCTCAAGCAAAGTTAACGTTTGCAAAAGAGTGGGCTGCTTTTCATGAAGATATGGGCCGCTTATCTGTTCGGATAAAGCAGATTAGAAATCCTACAGATGCACAACGTGCAGTGGGCTTGCTTTCTCCTTTTGCTGGCGAACGCACCACCATCATTGCAGCGAGCATTGTGATCAACTTGCTCGCTTTGGCATTCCCTTTGCTGATGTTGCAACTGTACGATCGTATTTTGCCGCATCAATCATTAGATACCTTAGGGCTTGTGGCTGTAGCCGTTGGCTTGGCGGTGGCGCTTGAGTCGATTGTGCGTGCGCTGCGGTCTTTTACGACCGCTTGGATCTCAGCTCGCTTTGAACATCGTGCCATGCTGGCTGTGGCAGAGCGTACTTTGGCAGAACCATTGCATGAGTTTGAGCGTAAAGGGACGGGTACGGTGGTAGACGGCTTTAAGTCTGTCTCCACTTTGAAGTACCACTACTCAGGTCAAACCTTTCAGCAGTTGATGGACTTGCCGTTTACTGTACTTTATGTTGCCATTGTCTTTATTTTGAGCCCTTGGGTAGGTCTCCTGTTGCTTGTAGGTTATTTCATTTTCATTTGCATCACTTGGAGAAATGGACAACAAGACCCTGAGTTGATCAAAGAACAAAAACAAGCTGATCTGCGCCGCGCGAATTTCTTAAATGAAACTTTGGGCAATGTGCATACCTTGAAGTCAATGACGATGGAGTCATTGATGCTCAGAAGGTATGAGCGCTTGCAAGAGGGTTGTGCACGCATTATGTCCAAGGTGACTTATGCATTAGATATGTCGTCGGGGATCGGTAATATTTTTTCACCCTTGATGAATACCTTGGTAGTGGCGCTTGGCGCTTGGTTGGTGATTACTGGGCATTTAACCAATGGTGAATTAGCGGCTTGTATTTTGTTGGGTATGCGCTCGCTTGCGCCCCTGCAACGCTTGGGTGGCATGTGGGCTAAGTATCAACAAGATGAAGTACTCAGGGATAACCTAGCTGAAATCTTGAAGCAACCGGGTTTGGTAGTTCATCCGCGCTCATTTGATGTAACACCTAAGGTAGTGGATCGCCCCTTGCAGCCTGCGAGCCTGCAGTTTGACAATGTTTCTTATGGCTTTCCTGGCTTAAAGACCAAGCTATTTGAGAATCTCTCATTACAGATTGGCGCGGGTGAGTGCGTGGCGATCAAGGGCGAGAGCGGTTCTGGCCGCAGTACCTTATTGCAATTAATGGCCGGTATTTTGATGCCGACTTCCGGTACGGTAGCTATTGATGGACAGTTGATTACTGATATTGATGTCAACCGCATGACTGAAAAAGTAGCCTATCTGCCGCAAAAGGCTGTGATGTTTGAGGGTTCACTATTAGATAACGTCAGTGTTTTTGACCCTGCTCGAGTGGATCGTGCCTTAGGAACTGCTAAGAGCTTAGGTCTAGGTGATTTTGTTTCAAAAATGCCTAGAGGTTGGGATTCGATTGTTGGTGATATGGCCGCGGACTCTTTACCACCAGGCTATCGTCAACGCATTGCGATTGTGCGCGCACTCTCCAATCAGCCTAATATTATTTTGTTCGATGATGCAACCTCGGTCATGGACTCTGAAGGCGACGCAGTATTTTTACGTTTTCTGGAAGCAGTCCGCGGCAAGGTAACAGTCGTGATTGTTTCTCAACGACCTTCCTTCTTGCGCCTAGCTAATCGTACGATGTATCTCCAGGAGGGCAAATTGCTCGATGTGGAGCCAGGGAAGATTAGCTCTATACGTGAAGCCAGTAATGCAACAACCTCCTTGCCAGGAATGATTGGCTCGCAAGGGGCTACTTCCAGCTATCACGCTATCCCCAATGGGGAATATTTTGACTCACCCTTTAAGAGCGGGCATTTAGACCGAGACCGCTGGAAGCACACTGATGAAACTGTCGCTGGCAGTTTTAAGTTCAAGACAGATTTATCGGGTTGCCTATCTTTACTTCTTAGATTGATGAATGCACGTGGTACTTCGCGTGAAGTAGCAGAGGCTCTGCCGTACTACGCAGATAGTTTGGATTTAACGAGCTTTCATAATGCTATGTCGCAGCTTGGTTACGTGACCAATGAAGTGCAGTGTGAACTAGGTGCACTCGAGCCGCGCTCACTGCCATGCCTATTTGTGCCGAATGAAGAAACTCCCGCCTTTATTGTGATGGGCAAAATTGCCAACCAAATGCGCGTGGGCGATATAGAGAGTAGTGAAGGTCGACTTGAGTCAAATCTGCAGATGCAAGGCAGGGCATTCTTTTATGAGCTGGCGGAAATTAATTTGCACGATCAACGCTCATGGGTCGGCCGGATTGTCAGGCGCTTCACCCCCTTGATTGGTCAAGCAACTATTTCAGCATTGGCATCAGGCTTGATCATGATGGCTGGTCCGATTTTTCTGATGATTGTTTACTCCACCGTGATTCCGTCTGGTGCAAAAGATACTTTGCTCTATCTTTCCATCGGTGCAGCAATTGCATTGGTGGCGGGTTATCACTTTATGAAACATCGTGCCAATATTTTGGCTTACATCGCTGGGCGGATTGAATATTTATTTGGCGCCACCATCTTGCAACAAGTATTGAATATGTCGCCGTCATATACCGAGAGAGCATCAGTAGGATCGCAAACAGCGCGCTTACAAAGTTTTGAAGCCATTCGTGACATGTTTACTGGTCCGTTGGCATCCACCTTATTAGAATCGCCTGCTACATTAGTGTTGCTCATTGCGCTATCGATCATCAATCCAATTTCCTTGCTCATCTTTATTGTGATGATTGCAGTGTATGCACTCTTGTATTGGATCTTTGCCGACCAAACTCATCATCGGGTTGCTTCTGTTGGGCGCGCCATTACCAAGCGTAATGAATTCATGGTGGAGATGGTTGGCAAGATGCGCATTATTCACGAGTGTGGCGCGCAAGGTTTGTGGTTGGAACGTTTCCGTGAGATTTCTGCGAATGCCACCATGGCATCCTATAAAGCAGAGCAGCTTTCATCCTTATTGGTTGCGATCTCCTATTTTGTGATGATGCTTTCTGCGCTACTCATTATTTCTGCTACGGTGCCAGCGGTCATCATGCAAGTAGTTTCTTCAGGCGCCTTGATTGCTTCGATGCTCTTGATGTGGCGCGTGTTGAACCCAATCCAAACTATCTTTACAAACATGACCCGTATCGAGCGTGTGCGCAATGCTACTCGCCAAATTGATAGCCTGATGAAGATTCAGGGTGAGCGCCAAGAGACCACCACATCTTTGGTATCACGGGGTCTTGAAGGCCGCATTGATTTTGCGCGGGTCTCTTTCCGCTATTCCTTAAATGTTGATCCAGCACTCATTGGGGTGGAGTTCCGTATTAACCCGGGTGATTTAGTGGCCATTAGTGGGCCTAATGGTGGTGGTAAATCAACACTCCTCAAACTGATTTTGGGAATGTATCAACCGCAAGCAGGTTCGATCTTGATTGATAACGTTGATATCCGCCAGTTGGATCCTTTGGAGTTACGCCGTATCGTAGGTTATGCCCCACAAGACACGCAATTATTCCGCGCTACCATTGCACAGAATTTGCGTTTAGCAAGACCTGATGCAACCGATGATGAGGTCTATCAGTCGCTAGAAATGGCGGGTGCCTTAGAGCAGATTTTGGCCTTACCTAGAGGTATTGACTATCGGGTTGGCGACAACACCAATGAGTTGCCATCCAGCTTGAAACAAAAACTATCCCTGGCACGTGCTTATTTAACCCGTGCTCCCATCATGTTATTTGATGAGCCAGGGGCTGGTCTAGATGACTATGGTGATCAGAAGTTTGTGGAAACTTTGCAAGCCCTGAAAGGCAAGGCAACTGTGCTCTTTATTAGTCATCGTCCAAGTCATATCCGTTTGGCAGATACCTTGTTGGTATTAGATAAGGGTTATCTGAGAGCTGCCGGACCACCTGATGTGCTGTTAAAACAACCTAGTGCTGCCTGAAGTAAATATTAATAAACCATTTCACAAAACGAGTTGACACTATGAGTACGCAACCAGATATGAATCCAGACGATAAAGCCAAGCTAATTTTGGGCGGGCGCACTGATAACTATGTTGCGAAAGCAATATTGTTAGAAGAGGCATCTCCTCCGGCCTATATGCGCACAACGGTGAAGCTAGTTAGCTATGCCATTGGCGTCTTCTTCTTGTGGTCTTTATTTGCTACCTTGGATGTCGTGGCTCTGGCCCCTGGTCAAATCATGCCGATTCAGGCTGTTAAGGTCATTCAACACGTAGACGGTGGGCGGATTGCCACCATTGACGTAGTCGATGGGCAGGCAGTGATTCAAGGTCAGGTATTAATGCGTTTAAATTCCACAGAGGCAGGGGCAGAGTACCAAACCCTGGCTGCGAAGTACTGGAATCTGTATGCCCGCGTAGAGCGTTTGCGGGCACTCTTAAGCGACCGGCCAGCAGATTTTTCGAAGATTCCTGATGAATTTGGTGATATGGTGAAAGAGCAAGAGTTCACTCTTAAAACCTCCAAGGATCAAATTAGCCAACTTCAAAATGAGATCAAGATCTTAGGTGAGGTCAGTGCTATTCGTAGTGATTTGGCAAAAGAAAAGTTAGCAACGCGTGTTGCAGCTCTCGATGCACAGCGTAGCTTGAGTCAAGCGCAAGCAGAGTTGCTACGTTATCGCCGTACCAATATGGACGATCTGAATAATTCAAGTTCTGAGTTAGCGCAAACAGAAGAGCAATTGACCAAGTTGCGCGATCGTTTAGATCGGGTTGATGTGATTTCACCGGTAGATGGCGTGGTGCAGGATTTGAAATTCCGTACAGTGGGTGGGGTTGTGCCTCCTGGTGCCACCTTAATGAACGTGATTCCTTTGGATGGCAAGATGCATGCTGAGGTTAGAGTATCTCCAACGGATATTGGCTTTGTTAAAAAAGGTCAGGCGGCGCGCTTAAAGATCGGTACATTTGATTTCATGCGCTATGGCACGATTAGCGGCTCAGTCTCGATGGTTTCACCATACAGCACTTTGGATGAGAAGCAACAACCTTTCTTTAAGGTCATTGTGAGTTTGCCCCAAACCTTTGTGGGTAATAGTGAAGATAAAACCATTGATCCAGGCATGACAGTCCAGGCCGATATTGTGACTGATCACCAATCGGTCTTGAGATATCTGCTACGTCCGATCTTTGTTGCGTTTAAGCAAGGTATGCGAGAGCGCTAAGCGAAACCCCATGTTTTCATCTCTTATCTTGGCGATGGCACTGCTGATAGATCATGGCAACATTGAAAAATAGCCCTGAAAAAGGTCCATCTCTATCCGAACGCCAACAGCAAATATTAGGGCTGTTGGCGGAAGGAAAAAGTAATAAAGAAATCGCTGCTGATTTAGAGATTGAGCAGGGGACCGTCAAACAGCACCTCTTTGTGCTGTTTCGTAAACTGGGCGTTGTCAGTCGTGCGAAAGCAGCGGTCGTGGCAGAGCAGCTACTTAAAACCTCTAATGGACGTCGCTCTGAAGTCGCGAGCTCTAAAGTGCCCACCTATAAAAAAGGCCATGCCGTTAAAAAGGCTGAACGGTATCAGTGGCGTTTAATTTCTGCAGTGAGTTTAGCTTTGCCAGACTTCGTTGCTGCTGCTACGAGCTTTGAAGCGATTTCTTTACGCAACCATTTTTTAGCCGATTTTCAGGCACGCGCAGCTGCTTTGCTGGAAAGTCTCGATGGGCAATTCTCTATTACGCCCGATGGTGGTTTGGTAGCCTGGTTTGGACATCCCAAGACCCATCTCGATGATACGGATCGGACTACCTATTTTGCTCAATGCATGTATGAATGGATGCAGGCTTATGTCCAAATAAATCAACCTGCTTTTGACGGAGTCGGTAAAGTAGATTTGGGAGTAGGTGTCGCCTCACATCCCGAGTTAGTAGAAGAGGGTGTGGAAAGTTTGTATTCAGCCGATGCGTTTCGCAAAGCGACTTTATTAGCGCAGCATTCAAAAATTGTTCATCGCCCTTTATCAGACTTATTGACTAAAAAATTATCAGCCAACTCCTTATCCTGGATGGATATTCGGACGCGCGAAGGTGGCAAAGCTATTCAGGTACGCAATGTCGGTGAAATTTGTGCGATTGGTTCAGCCACGGGCGCTTTAGTTGATAGTAGTGCGCAATGGGGCGGCCTGCCATTTATGAATAGCATCTGTGAAGGTGTTAAAGAGAGTGTGGCTCAATGGCTCTCAGTAGAATCTTGGCCGCCTTTAGCAGCTAGCTCATTAATGGATGCCATGGGAAATTTTGCCTATGCCAAGGGCATTCGCTTATTACGCCTGAGGGCTCCTAGTAATCAACGCCGTGATCGTTTGCTTGCCAGTTACATCAAGCAGATTGAAGTGCTCTTTGAGGCTTTAGGTTTAGAAGAAAAAAAGATCTACAGCACGGGAGGTGAGCGCATTGCAGGTTTATTAGGAGTGATTGCGCAGTCAGGCCCACTCATGGTCGAGTTGTATGGCTTAAAAACGCTGGATTCTTTTAAAGCGCTGCTTGGAGAAGCCAGTTTAGATTTGTTAGCGGCTCGCCCCATTATTTTTGTAACGGCTAATCTTCCTCAGACAGGCAATAAACAAACGTGTGTGCGTCTGCTTGGATCTAGGCCACATGAACAACCCTTTACACGTACCTTCACAATGACGCAGCCGGAGATCACCACTTTTCCAGAAGGTATTCAGGTCGATTTTCAGGCGATGCTCGATAGTCTTTCTGAGGCGTCGAGAGCTATTTTGATAAAAGCAGCAGAGGATACCAGTCAGTCACTTGCAAGCTGTATTACCCAGGAGTGCGATTCACATCACAAAGCCCAGGCATGTATTCATGAGTTAACCAGCTTAGGACTCATTGTCCCGGGAATCGGGGGCGGTTTTGAATTTAGGGATAGCTCAACCATTGAGGCTATCCACCGCCTTGGTGCCAGTCCTTTAGAGATGCATAAAGAATAATCTGATGAGCCGCTCAATCTTCCATCGCTCTCAATGTCAATTGGTTTTGGCCAGCTTGCTCGTTATGGTGAGCTCGCTTGTATTCGCAAGTCAAGCACCATTGAATACGCTGACCCTGCAGGGTGAGGGCCTTGCAAAACCAGGCAGTGCTACTGAAACGATTACCGAGCTTGATGATCGTGCAGATCGAGTAGTGGTGATTGGCATTCAAGGCACTATTTCAAAAAATATCTTAGGGTCAATTCGTCAAGCACTTCCTAAAGTGAGGGGTGATGCTATTCCAGCAGGCTTAATTGTTTTATTAGACTCGGCAGGTGGTGATGGTGTGGCGGCAATGGAAATCGGCAGACTCTTACGCAAAGCCAATGCCCATGTATTTGTGACGGGCCAATGTGCGAGCGCTTGTATTTTGGTTTTAGCTAGCGGAGTCGTGCGTGCAGCACCCGCTTATTCGATTGGGGTTCATCGAGGCCGCATTACGATGAGTGATGCCAATGCCAAGATTCTGAAAGAGGTGGACATCAATACCAATCCTGCTGCTAAACGCTTATTAGAAAATTTTGAGAAAACAGTCCCCGTGTATTTTTCAGAAATGGGCATGCCGCCGGATTTATTCATGGTGATGCAATCACATGAATATAAAGGGGTCTATCGCTTAAGCAGTGAAGAGATTGTTTTTTATGGCTTGAGTGGCTTTGACCCTGACTATTTGAGTAAGCGCGCTCAGCAGTTTGCAGAATTCAAAGGACCCTATCGAATGGATAAGGATGAGTTACACCGTCGTACCCTGAAAGTAGCATCTCGTTGCGCAGAGTTCGATCACGAACATACTGCCTTCATCAATTGCTACAAAAAAGTGCTAAAAGATCCTTACCTGAACTAACAATAATATATAAATCATAGTGACTCATTTTTCTTACCTCTCCCGTCTTCAAGCAGAACCCAAAGGCTCGCGCTTGATAAGGCATGCGTTTTGCGCGCTGGCCTTGTGCCTACTTGGAAATGTTGCGATGGCAGCCGTTTCTGATGAAATGAAAGTCCTGATCGAAAAGGGTAAAGCGAAAGAGGCTTATGAGTTGGGCAATCAACATCCTGAACTCATGGGAGAAACCCTCTTTGATTATTACTATGGTGTTGCTGCAGTGGATTCAGGGCGCATCTCTCTGGGTGTACTTTCTTTAGAGCGTGTTTTGTTAGCAGATCCCAATAATGATTTAGTCCGCCTCGAGTTGGCGCGCGCCTATTTTGCTTTAGGTGAATACCAAAGAGCTAGAGAAGAATTTGAGGAAGTAAAAAAACATCAACCGCCAGCGGGCGTGCAGGCAACAATTACGACCTACTTAGATGCCATCAAAGAAAAAGAAGGGCGTTATAAACCCGTCTATGGTGCTTATGTAGAACTGGGTATTGGTTATAACAATAATGTGAACACCGCAGCTGCTATTAATAATATTATTTTGCCGTATTGGGGTCCAGTATTCCTCTCCCCAAGTGCCTTACCTCAGCATTCGATGTTTAGTTATGACAGTGTTGGTTTAAATACAGTCATACCGATTGATACCAATGTGAGTGGCTTCGTTAACGTCAATACTAGCCAGCAACGCTACGCACAAGTGAATGGCTATAACTTAGACGTGAGTAATGCCACCACTGGGGTGAAGTATGTGGATGGCCCTAATTTATATAAAATCCTGGCCTTTGGTAGTGTGGCTAGGCTTGATCAAATCCCTGTCCCAAATACTGCCGGCGGTGGAGGGGAGTATGTTCGCCAACTCACTAATACTCAATCGATCATTCTGGGTGGTGGTAGTACACGCATGAACTACGCCACTCAATATAGCGCTTATGACTCGACCTTGAATGTCGGTACGGTTGGCTATCGCAAGGCTTTTCCAACCACCAAGTGGAAGCCTGTACTAGATTTTGGGGCAAACTATGCCAGTCAAATAAACACTTCTAACCGACCTGACTTAGCACGTCATATTGGCGGTGGAACCGCTCAACTGAGTTTAGTTCCTACCGATAAGTGGGGCGTGACTGTGGGTATGGGCTATGCCCGGAGTAATTATCAAGCCGCAGACATTGTTTACCAAACTGGTCGAGGAGATAACCTATTCTCCGGAAATGCGGTACTGCAATATAAACTCACCAAAGAACTGAGTGCTCGCTTAGAGGCAACGTATTACAACAATACCTCCAATTTATCGCTTTACCAGTATCAGCAGTGGACAGGAGCCCTAAAACTCCGCTACGATTGGAGTTCGAACTAATGAGGCAGACCAGAGAGTTATCTAGAATGCAGCCAAGCGCCACTCAATATTCTGCGTTGATAAAAGTATTAATGTCAGCGTTTGCAACAGCTTCCTTGATCTTGGCAATGAGTTTCCCTAGCTATGCGCAAGCACCCGCTGAAGCTGGCAAAGTATTAATGGCGATTGGCGATGTCAAAGTGTCTCGTAATGGCCAAACTATTCCTTTGACTAAAGGTGGCGCTATTCAAGCGGGTGACTCAGTCATTACGGGCATTGCGAGTAATGCACAATTGCGGATGAGTGATGGTGCTGTGATTGCTTTGCGTTCGCAAACAGAATTTAAGATTAATGAATACAAGTTCAATGGTAAAGCCGATGGCTCTGAAAAAGCCAACTTAAGTTTAGTCAAGGGCGGTGTGCGTGCCGTCACGGGATCGATTGGACGTGAAAACAAAGACAACCTACAAGTCAATGCCGTAGTGGCTACGGTGGGTATTCGGGGTACTGGTTACAACTTAAATTATTGCGAAGGCAATTGCCTTAATGCTGACAAGACGCCAGTAAAAGATGGTTTATATGCCGGGGTATTTGAGGGGCAAATTAGTATCAAAAACAAAGCTGGCACTGAATCTTTAGGGGTTGATCAGTTTGCCTACGTTGCTGATGAAAATGCCCAGCCTAGAAGATTGACTCAGCCGCCCAACTTCTTGCCAGATCCATTAGCGGGACAAAAGTCAGCCAAACCTAAAGGCAGACAAAACACGACCGATATTCCATCTCTAGCAGTGGCAGTTAGCGCCCCTGCTAAAGGCGCAGACGAGCAAGTCTCAACACCGAGTTCACCCTTGCCGACGTTCGGTGGTGTGGTGGTTAATCCTTCGCCTTATCTAGCAACAGGAATCTCACCATTCGCACCGCTTCAATCAGCAATTTATAACGTGCCTAAGGGTGATGGTGTTACGCCGACTCCTTTATCGTATGCGTATTATTTACAGAAGGCAGAGGTATGGCCAACTGGCCCGATTGTGCCTGCCGATGGCTTACCCCCACATAATGTTGCGACTGACTCAAATCCAGCCACAATTCCTAGTCCGCCATATTCCGCAACCGCCACAGGGTTAAATTCCATCACAACTTCTGGTAGCGGTATAAATACTATCGTTACCCAGATCAATCTGCCTTCAGGTTATACGGTCACAGGAACTACTGTGCCAGTCTTATTTTCTATCGGTAGCGCACAGCAAATGGAAGGCGGCAATCTTGCGGGTGTCGTATCCTGGGGTCGCTGGGCCAACGGCAATGTGATTATGGCGGACTATAACAGTGGCAACTTAACTTCAATGCCAGTCAATAATGGTTTCCACTTCGTTGTGGGTGATCGCACCAATCCCACGCTCTTAGGAAATCTCGGCCCCGTTACCCTGAATTTTTCACTCGTTGGTGGCACTACACCTACTTATGTTTCTTCAGTAGCTAATGCTCAATGGGCAGTTACTGGCGGTAATCTCACTGCCAATTTTGCTAGCAGTCAAATTACAGGTAATTTAGGTTTATATACATCACAGCCAACGGGTTATGCTTTCCTGAATATGGCCATTGCCGGGGGTCTGAGCGCTGCCGCTGCATACAATACTGTTTCCACAACGGTAACCAATACGAGTGGGTCTAATTCTATGTGTACGGCTGCCTGCTCGGGTACTGGTAACGTCGTCTTTTATGGCGGAAATACTGCTGGCACAATACCGGCTCAAGCAGCAGGCTTATCCTATAACTTCTCATCCAGTGGTAACGTGGTGCAGGGTGTAGCAGTCTTTAAACGCTAAAGACATATAACTATAGTTATATAACCAATTTTCCAATTGTTGATACTTTAAGCAAGGCATACAGTAGTGGCGTAAACAGGGGTTTGACCCTGATCTTTATTGAAAAGAGAGTTCTCCATGGCTGAAGGTTCAACAAGTCCAGTACAACAAAGTTCAGATGCCACGCATCTAGATAATATGACCTCATTGCAGCAAGCACCTGAGGGTGCTGAAGGTACTGGCCCAGCAACAGCGGGCTCTGCCTCTAATGTTGCACCAGAAAACCCTTCAGCTCCCGATGGCCCAAGTCTTTACAACAAAGAAAGTAGCCCTCAAGATACTCGACCTAACCAGACTGGTGCCGGTCAGAATTCAGGTTTAGATGGTGCAGGCGTACAGGGTGAAGGTTCTGGCTCTGCATCGCGTTCGGCTGGCGGAATTAATAATAATCCTGGTTTTGGCAATGGTGCTGGAGGCGCTGGAGGTACTGGCGCTCAGGAGGCTGGAGATGCTGCAAATGCAGCTAATGGCGGTAGTAATAGAGGCGGAAATGCTGGCCAACAAGGCGCCAATGTAAGAACTGGTTTAGGTGGCGGACAAAGCGGTCAAGGGGGTCAAGGCGGACAAGGCGGACAAGGTGGTCAAGGTGGTGGTGGACAAGGTGGAAATACTCCGTCAACTCCTCCAGCAAATGCATCAAACCCCAAGACACCCGATAACCGTAAAGCGCCAACAGATGATGGACCTGGAACTGGTCCCGACGAGTCTCCCAATGACCCGAATTTAATAACTTCTGGAGCCCCAGAGCTGCACAGTATTACCGTTACTTTGAATCCAACTGAGGCAAATATTCACCCAGGCGGTAAGGCAGATGACGAAGGTAATCTCACTTACACCTTAAAAATTGATGCGGGTGGCACAACTATTCTAGATCCCAATTCTTACGTAAGAGTTGCCATTGTTGATACAACAGCTCAAACCACAACTTATCAATATATAAAAGTAACAG
The DNA here is from genome assembly GCA_903845455.1 of uncultured beta proteobacterium. GTDB lineage: Bacteria > Pseudomonadota > Gammaproteobacteria > Burkholderiales > Burkholderiaceae > Polynucleobacter. The sequence continues at coordinate 27,759 of CAIMXN010000198.1, forward strand.
AAGGCAGTACTCAAATTACAGTACCAACAGATGAATCACATGGGCATAGCTTCAATGTATACGTCGATAGCAGTCATCTATACACTTTAAACGAAGGCAATTACACAGTAGCAGTAGCACAGTCAAATTATATATTTTCTGGAAATACTACGACTAATCCAGATACCTTCACTGTAGTAGATGACCGTATTGAAATCACAGGTCTTACCCGCGCTGATCATCCCGCTCTTACCACCAATGGTCCAGTAGATGACGAAGGCAATGTGACTTATACCTTAGCGGTCAATACACATGGCAATACTCCTGGTGATAACGAGTACGTGAAAATCCACGTGCATGAAGTACTAGGTGGCACCACGACTGATACGACTCAGTATGTCAAACTCTCTACTGTCAGCAATGGCCAATTGAGCTTTACAGTGCCAACCGATGAGGCGCATGGCGCAACCTATACTGTCTCTGTAGATGGTGTGTTCTCTATCCCAGGAGCGGCACTCAATTCTGACGGTACTTTAAACACAGGTACGCCAGTTGCAGTCGGTGATGACAATCTAGGCGTGGGCTTTGATTACTCCGTGGCCGCAAACATCACCACCAATGCAGGCTTTACTCAGGGTGATACCTTCACTGTTGCTAACGATGCTCATACGGTTACCTTAGCCCGAAGCTCACCGATTACTGATGAAGGTCATGTCACTTACACCGTTAATTTAGGCGCCGCTGCTGAATCTGAAGTCACCGTAAATTATCGTTACTCAACAGATGACGGTGCTCACTGGACTACCGGCAGTAAAAACGTCTTGACAGGCGCTACTAGCACTACTTTTGATGTCAATACTGATGAAGCCCATAACCTCACCTTTAAAGTAGAAATCGCCAGCATCACCAATAAAGGTACCAGTATCGCCGCCGATGATTACACTTTGCCTGCAGCGGATAGCTTCACGGTTGCTGATGACACAGTGAAGATAGGTTTAACGAGAGAGGGTAGTAACACTGTCTCTGATGAGGTAGATCTTAAGTATCATCTTACGGTTACTGGGTCTCTCGATAGTGATGAAGGTTACGCAGGTCCTATCTACGCAAAAATTGCAGTTTCTGAAAAAGATGGTGAGTCGTATGGCACACCAAAATATCAGTATGTACTAGTGAAAGATGGAGGTACTGACTTTACAGTTGATACCACTGAATTGCATGGTAAAACATTTAAAGTTACTGTTGTTGATCTGGTTGATAAGGCCGGTGATTCAAATGGTACTGGTGAGGGCGATACCTCTGTCATTGGCACTCGTGACCATAGCAAGCCTATTGCCTCTGAAGCTACTGACCAAGAGGGTTCTGGTAAACATGTTTATCAACTCTCCACTGATTACGAAGAGCGTGATCATGGAGGTGATGTATACGCCAAAGTGAAGGTTACTGACAATTATCTAGAGGGTAGTACAAGGCACTCTGATACCCATTACGAGTATGTGAAAGTTGACAAAGAACATGGCACTTTCGCAGCGCAAAATAGTGAGGGTGGCGAGAAATCAGGCCACTCATATCAATATGAAGTGGTTGATTTAGTAAATAAAGAAGGCAATAGAGATGGCTCTGGTGATCATGTATCAGTAATTAACAATCGTGATGAAAATAAACCAATTGCATCTGAAGACTCTGATCAAGGGGGTTCTAGTAAGCATATTTATCAGCTCTCAACTGATTACGAACAGCGTGATCATGGAGATGATGTATACGCCAAAGTTAAAGTGACTGATAATTATCGGGATGGTGATACAGACCACTCTGCTAGTCATTATGAGTATGCGCAAGTGGATAAAGAGCACGGTACATTCTCAGTTAGCAACGGTGATGGTGGCGAGAAATCAGGCCACTCATATCAATATGAAGTAGTAGATTTAGTTGACCACGGAAATAGCTCAGGAAAATCAATCATTGGTACTGGTGTGGAAATGAAGATTGACAGCGGTGCAACGGACACCTTTACTGTTGCTTCTGACTTAGTAACTGTCAGCCTGGCTCCTCATAGCGGCGATGTATCTGATGAAAGCAAGCTTACTTACACTCTAAATATAGACGGTACTGTTGAAGCGGCTGACGCTGGCCATGTATTTGCT
>CAIMXN010000199.1 GCA_903845455.1 uncultured beta proteobacterium
AAAACCAGGTAATGTTTCTGAAATTGCTGGGATCTTGGGGGCTAATGGGAATCGTGACGCGCTCGTCACGGCCAAAGCTCGAAGCTTGCCAGATTCGACCCAAGGAATTGCATCGGAATAATTGGCAAACGTTAATTGAGACTCACCCGCTACCGCCGCAGTTACTGCTGGTGCCCCACCTCGATAGGGAACATGAACCATTTCAATACCTGCTCTAGCCTTAAAGATTTCTCCAGCAAACTGCGTTAAACCACCGGCTCCAGAAAAATTTAATTTTCCTGGATTAGCTTTTGCGTACTTAATAAGTTCAGCAACACTATTTATAGGTAGACTAGGATTAACCAAAAGCACTAAGGGATTGGTATTAATCAGAGTGATGGGGGCGAAATCCTTGATCCCATCATAATCAATCTTCCCTAAATGCTGACTGAGGGTTTGCGGAGCAGCCAATCCTAAAAGCAGCGTATAGCCATCAGGCGGACTTTTCGCCACAAATGCAGTCCCCACAGTCCCACTCGCACCCGTCTTACTTTCGATGATGACTGTTTGATTCAAGGAATCCTGAAACATTGGCGCAATGATTCTAGCGACCGTATCAGCTATTCCACCTGGGGCATAAGGGACAATGATTCGGATTGGCTTAGTTGGCCAATCTTTTTGTGCGCTTGCTCCACTACTTAATAGAAGTAGTCCTAAAAATAAAAGGGTTGACCTAGTGATATTTACCATCAGACTACTCATATTCAACTTCCTTAAATTGGGACAACCATCAGGGTGTCCACTCTTCTTGAATCCAAAATAACCCGGCGCTCTTTAAATTTGGGAACGTCATTTACTAAAATGATTTGATCTAAATACTTTCCAGTTGCAAATAAATCAGTAAACCCATTTTCCATGGTTCTATAGATTGAAAAATTAGAACGCACATTAAAATAATTACTTTCAGATAAGGTAATTACAGGCTTAGTAACAATATGGCAATATCGATGAGGCTCATAAATATTGGCTGTCTCAAGCGCAACAATTCTATCGCTCATCATCCCTCTACCCTTGCAATGAATAATCCCAATGGGAAGCCCTTCCTCTTCATTTTGAACGGTAGTTACAAAATAGAGACCATCATCACAAAAGAAACTATCCCACTCTTTAACCAATCCATCATCTAATGTATACGCATAACGCATCAAGAAATTTTCAATTCTATTCACATCTAGAGCCAAAGGGTCAGACTTTAATGCATCTAAGGGCTTAAACATATTCATAAACTTTAATTAAACCCCATAATATTTCTATAGCCGTACCAAAATCCTCTAACAGATGTTTCTGTAGCACGAGAAGACTCATTGGACTCGGCTACTGTACCCCCCATCTCAACAAATGAAGATTCATTGGGGCTTGTCTTTGTACCCCTTTGAACAAAGGAGTTAATACAACCATCCTCTAGTGCAACAAGACCAGCAGCACCAGTCAAATTACTCTGCATGACCCTCATATGCTCCTGCTCATCTGTATCGCTTTTATCACCCAAGAAAAGCCAAAATAGTTCAGTCTTATCAACCCCTCTTGGCACAAAATATCTAATTGCTAATGAATTCAATGTGTACTGAATCACTAAATTTGGAAACACCGTCTGAATGCTATGGGTAATACCATCCTCAAACTCCTCCCAAGATGCAATCAATTCTGGGGCAGCTAACGATGATTTATATTTGGCCGAATGAACATCTGCAGAAGAATACTCTTCATCAAGTTTGTGCGTATTTCTTTTTGAATAGCTAATGTGGTGCCACTTGTCATCCGCAAGGATGATTCCACCATCCATATCCAATCTATTAACCTTGAAGGCAGTGTAAAAAGTATGAAGTAATGTAGCGTGATATGAATCACGCACATTCTCTGCATAGAGCTTCCAATTATTATGAATCACTTGGCTATGCTTCCCTAAGACCTTTAAGGGACGATCCAAGTTTCTTTTCATGAATGCAGACATTTTCTGTCCCAGATATTCTTCGATTGGCTTTGTAGCCTCCGAGAAAGTGCCAAAAATTAAACCATAGAGCGAAGTTATACGCAGCGGCTGAAGTCGGTGCTGAGAAACATCAAAGTTGGGAGGCATACCACCCTTACCCACAACCCCTTTTTCAAATGCGATACTTTTTAACTGTCCACTTAAATCATAATTCCATGCATGGTAAATACAGGTTAATGATTTTCTATTATCACTCTCCTTCAAACAAACTAATGCCCCTTTATGGGCGCATCTATTAACCATGGCATGCAATTTTCCATCATGATCACGAGACACGATTACCGGAGTTTCGCCAACCCAAGTTGTACGGATATCACCCGGAGCCGGAATCTCCTCCTCCAGGCAAAGATAGTTCCATACTGGCCCCTTAAAGATTTTCTCCTGTTCTTCCTCGTAAACTCCTCTATCAGAAAAAATAGAGTATGGAATTTTTGTTATTCCACTCTTTTCCGGCCATGAAATTCGGTCGTGGGCTGGTGGGAATAATTGCTGAATTGTAGCTTCGCATGTCGACATCTCTGATTCCTAAATAAATGTAGAAACCAATATACTGAATCGATGCTCATTGTTCAATATAATTTTATTGAGCGAATTGACTGGATTCTTGAGACAGCTCGATAAGAGGGGATCTTTGCTAATCTTCACCTTATTGCGTGAAATAGATGTTTTAACCACCAGTTATAAGGCCCTACTCTCAAGCCATGATTAGCTTATTACCCACAATGGATAGCTTGAAATAATACGAATTTGGTCTACTTAGCCCTCATTTTCTCGTAACTTACACCTTAGAATTTTTAAAAATGAGCTAAATCAATAGCTTAGGTATTGGCTTTATGGTGTTGATCTTTGGCACTCAGTTGGCAAAGGATCTTTGGCGCTGGATGAAATTCAGTGGATCTGACTATTCAGCCTCATTAATCTTTTAGGTTAAAAACTTCTTCCGTTATCGGCATATGTGAAGAGATGTAACACACATCATTTTTGTATTGAAAAGCTGATATCTTAACTTCAAACCATCTTCTGTGATCAATGCTATGACAAGGATATTTAATCTTAAAACTTTTTTTATTATCATCAATTACTTCACGAATTGAGTTTGCTACTATTTTCGCTCCTGCTGACTCCGGCCCTTTAGCCCTGTCACAAACTTCCAGGTAGTTGATTCCCTCGCACCCCAGATTTCCATCTTTTAGTTTTGGATAAGTCATGGCAGCGGCACGCCACGCGCTATTTACAAAAATAATGACGCCCTTTTTATCTAAAATAGCAGTTAAGGGTGAGGAAAAATTTAATGCCGCCTGAGCTAAGCTCTCTCTTTTGCGAATGTCATAGGCATCTAGAGTGGCAATTTCTTTCAAACTTTTACCCTGTAGCTGAGGATGCTCACCCTCAAGCTCGCTGGTTGAATAAATAAAAGAAGCATCTAAATTGAGCCAGCTAATGAGTGTCTTCAGTCTAGCCGAATTAGGCAGAGATTGGCCATTGATCCACTTTCGAGCAGATTCACGAGAAATCGGGTTTGACCGAAGATTGCGAAAATTAAATTCGATTGCCAATTTATGGGCTGTAGGTATTTCACCAAACCAATTGATGAGCCCTGCCCTTAAGGCTAAATGAAAACGTTCGATGACAAATTGATTGATAGTAATAACCCTTTACCTGAGTCGCTCCCTTGCTAGCCCTATCATCATGTTCCTTTAAGTTGTCTAAAACAGAGTTATTGATGAGATTTATCCATTTTTTTCATATTTGCCAACTTGAACATGGCAATGAGTCATGAATTAAGCCTAACTTATTAAGAATTAGATGAGATTAGCTAAAGGACTTTGGAATGACTGAGCTTACGCACGCAATCGCATTAGAAAGACTAGAGGCAGGTGACTCAATCAACCTTCTAGATATGAAAAGCCTATCTTATGCAGATCTCGATAAGCTATTTGAAGATATCAAGTTTTGGAAAATTCATGGGAAAGGTGATTTCAACTTAAGAATTAGGTATCAAAAAAATGATCCCCAAACATAAAACTTACTTTGCTTTTGATGTTAAGAATTTTAATGAATTGACCCCTATTTCCTTCACCATTCCGGAGACATCGCCGATGAACTTAACTATTAATAGTCGTGATATTGAAGTAACGCCTACCATGCAAATGCATGTAGAAAATGGTATGGAAAAGATTCGTAAGCATTTTGACCATGTCATTGATGCTACTGTTTTTTTTATGATTGACAACGCTACTGAGAAAGCCTTACGTCATACAGCTGAACTGACTATTCACCTCAAAGGCAAAGAGCTCTACGCAGAAGCGCATGATGAAGACCTTTACCATGCAATTGATGCTGTAGTGAACAAGTTAGAGCGCCAAGTTGCCAAACACAAAGAGAAGACGCAAGACCATCATCATGAAAAACTACCAGATCAAGAGTTTTAGCTTAGTCAGTCATATCTGAAACGAAATGAATATACTGACTGATCTTCTCACTACAGACTGTATTAGTGTTTACAGCCCCGCTAGAAATAAGGCGGAAGTTTTTACAACTGCGGGGGACCTTTTCGAGAAGCGCTTAGGAATATCCTCAAACACCGTAGTTGAGGTTTTAAATGCCCGTGAAGACCGGAGCTCTACTGCCTTAAGTTCTGGTGTTGCCATTCCTCATGGGATCGTTACCACACTAAAAAAGCCTGCCGCAGCCTTGATAAAGCTAGCTAGGCCTATAGACTTTGCTGCACCAGATCAAAATAAGATCTCTATCCTCATCTTTTTACTTTTCCCTGAAATAGCAATACCAGAGCACCTGCAAATTTTATCTTTTACTGCCCAACTATTACTAGACTACGATATACGAGAAAACTTATTACTAGAACAGGATCCACAAAAGATATTTGAGTTACTTACCTTTTCCAACGATTTTGATGACACTCACCAGATAGCAGAATCCCGCCACTTACTTCAGTCTATTGAAGCAAGTAAATACAATATCCAAAGCTATATTGATGAGTGGGCAATGCTAGAAGTCTCAAGAAGATGATCTCATCGGTCAGTTATTACCGTTGATAGCTTTAGCTCACTATATTCTTAGAGCAACTAACGATATTAAAAAGACTCACAGCATCAATTACCCATCTTGATATGTCCGGGCAATTCCCCTAAAGACATCTTGCTCAGCGATAAAGGCGTCAACTATCAAAGGGTCGAAGTGAGTCGCTCGTTTAGAAATAATCTCTTGGACTGCCTGCTCATGGCTCCAAGCCTTTTTATAAGGCCGATTACTAACCAAGGCATCGTAATTATCAGCTATAGACATAATCCGAGCCTCCAAAGGAATCGCTTGTCCAGCTAAACCGCGAGGATAACCATTACCGTGCCATTTTTCATGGTGCCCACCTGCAAGCTTGATAGCTTTTGTAATGACGTCAGAATCACCGTCACTTGTAATATGCGCGGCATCCAATACGGATTCTCCAATCAATGTATGGGTCTTCATGACAACCCATTCCTCATCTGTAAGAGGGCCATTCTTGAGTAGAATGCTATCAGGTATACCGACTTTCCCAATGTCATGAAGTGGTGATGCTTTATATAAAAAATCAATGAATTCATCGGTAAGTATTTCTACATGTAGCCCATTAGACCTCAAGCGAAGAGCAAGGATTTTTACATAAAGCTGTGTACGAATAATATGATTACCTGTTTCATTATCTCGAGCTTTTGAAAGGGCATTTAGTGATGTCAAAAATTGACTTTCAGATTGCTCTACCTTCTTGTTAGCCAACTCTAATTTCATTGCATAGTTTTCGGAAATAGTCAGAGCACTCTCAGCCCCAAGCCTTTCTATCCAAAATCCAATGAGCGCTACATAAGAAATCACTGAGAATGAAAACCATGACCACCGAATGAGAGAGACCTTAAAAGGCTCTTGATATAAATGCATATCAACCGGAAAATCTATAAAAAAGATCACTCCCAATCTAACCATTGCGAAGACTAATCCTACACTTGTTACGAATAAGAAAAACTTCAGGGGTTTTAATTTAGCCTTATCCAGGCGACCTAGTTCTATTAATTGCCAAACTAAACATAGACAACTTGTGAAATTAACAATGAATACCCTTTCGGTGAATGTCCCTTTTTGCCTTATATATTCAAATATCAATCCGAAAACCAAAATCGCAAGTATTGGTAAAAATCTATACGGCTTAATGAAAGGCTTTCTAAGCGAGCGGCAAAACAATCCCAAGTAAAGGTTGCCGCCAAAAAAGCAAGCATTGGCTGGGGCAAGTAGCGCTATATTGACAGTTGAGGCAATCGCAAAGAAGGTATAAGCAGATGCTGTAAAAACGAACGCTATATACCAATAAGCCTCAGCTTCAAAAACTTTACTCTGCTGAAGTAAAGGTTTTGAACTGATCACTAAGCCCCACAAAATTAAGGCTGCAACTACAGAGAAAAGTTCGTTAGCGTATTGCATTAACTTAAGAGTTTTTATTTAAATAAAATGTCTTTGGGTTCGATATTCATATACTTAAACATACTACTTTACATAGTTAAATCAGGTGTAAAGATCTTAAAAATATGAAGTCACCCTATTTGATAGTTGCTAATTGGTCGTTCTGAGCCTACTGAAGGGGGTATTAAGCAAAGGCTGTTTGAGGCGTAAGACTGGCCTTCACCTCAACTAAGTCCGGCAGGCACTGCCGACTCATAAGTGACATTCATTAGAATGTAATCGCCTACCAAATTGAAGCAGTATTAATAATCAGGTCGCCAAGCCTAATTTATTTAATTTTAATCAGTCCAATTTTTATATGGGCTGTTAACTGCCTCATCCCATGAAATGAAACCGCTATGGTCTTTATCAATAAGATTGAATTCAGCTTCAGAAATTCCC
>CAIMXN010000200.1 GCA_903845455.1 uncultured beta proteobacterium
AAAACCTAAAGCACTAGTGTTGCTTTTTCCCGGGGGCGGAGGAACAGCGAAGATTCAAGATGATGGTTCAGTCATCAGTCGTCATACCTTCGTGCGCTCTCAAGAGCTTTGGGCCCAATACAATATTGATGCTGTACTAATGGATAGTCCATATGACTTAGGCGACTTGCGGAGAGGGAATTTACGAGGTCGAGAAGATCACCTTACGAGAGTGTCTGAAGCGGTGAATTTTTATAGGGCTAAAACGAATTTGCCCATCTGGATATTTGGCCATAGCATGGGCTCATCTACTGCAACCTACTTTGCTAATAAGCACTTCCAAACTCCACCGATTACTGGAATTATTATTGCAGGAACGATCACTACAGCATCCTTGGATGATGAGGTTACCCTTCCGGTGCTGGCGATTCACCATCGACAAGATTCTTGTGCAGGAACCCCTGTTAGCGCATCTTCTAGGGTGATTGAAGGTAGACCGCCAACATTAGTTTCAAAACTAGAAATCATTGATGGTGGCATTACCGAGGGTGGCGTCTGCGAATCATTTGCCTATCATGGTTTCAATCAAACCGAGCCAGAGTTCATTAAGAGAGCTGCTCAATTTATCTTGAGCCACTGATTTCTGGCTATCGCCCCGTTAGTGATAAGGCAATTGACTTCTTGAAAGGAGTCAGTTTTTCGCTAATATGCAGGAGGGCCTTTCGCAAGCATTTTGCTGGAGGCGTTTCTTTTGTATAGATCTCCGTAATCAATCTAGTCATCAAAAAGAGTGGTTTGGTTTTGAGTCTATGGGCTCTTTCATAACGCAGTAAGAGGGCTTGATCACCAATATCTTTACCAGCTCTGTGGGTACTTAAGATCTCTTTGGAGAGTTTTTCTACTCCCAATAAGCCGAAATTAAAACCATGTGCAGTTACTGGATGCATGCCTACTGCAGCATCACCAACAGTGGCAAATCTAGTACCCACCAATCTTTTTGGATATACCGATACCAGGGGGTAAGAATGAATAGTACTGACAAGATTCATGTCTCCAAGGCGATTTCCAAAACGTTCTTTTGCATTTCTGGAGAATTCCTCAGGGGTAAGCTTCATCAACTCTTCGGCTTCATCGCTGGCAACGGTGATCACCACCGAACTTTGATAGCGCCCGCTTTTAGGGTCTGGATTCATGGGAAGTAGAGCGAGTGTTTGCCCATAATCAAACCACTCCCAAGCAATATGGTCATGAGATACGTCATGAGTCATACAGCAGACCAACATGTTTCTACCAAAGTCATGCATATCAGCAGCAATACCCATCATGCGTCGTGTAGTAGAGAAGCGGTTATCGGCAGCCACTACTAATTTAGCACTTATTTCAGTTTGATCATCTAAGACCACACCTGCAAGTTGCTGGGTAGCTTTGACTTTAATCACTTTTCGTCCAGGAATAAGCGTAATGTCCTGATGGAGTTTTATGGCTTCTTGTGTGGCATCGAAGGCCGCCTTGCGAATGACGTGATTTGAAATTAACCACCCCAGTTCTTGGTATTTACTAAGCTGATGAGGAATGAGCATTTCAAACTGGGATCTGCCATCCAGAATTTTGGCGTCGCGCAATTGAGAAATCGCTGCGGGCTCGATCAGTTGCCATAGCCCAAGCTCTTTCATGGCGGTAGCAGAGTGTTGGGTAAGGGCAATCTCTCTGCCATCAAAAGCTGGATTTGAAACAGCATCTAAGGATTGCTGTTCAATGAGCGCAATTGTTAATCCCTGCCCGCTAAGTGATTTTGCAAGACAGAGTCCAGATGGACCTGCTCCAACAATAACAATATCGACATTCATTTTTTTATCCAGTACATTAAATAGAACTGGTTTGAGTATAGATATTCAGAATCAACTATTTTGTTTGTAAAGTCATTGGAGATCCTAGTTTTTGATGTGGATCAAAAACTCTATGAGTTCAGTATTTTTCTTCGACACGTATAGGCGCTTTCTGATTTCGCTGTAATGGGTCAACAGACTTTCCTCTGCTTCGTTGTAAACGATCTGCACACATTTTTTGCGCAGATCTTTTATTAACAACTGGAGAAAAGATGACTCATTACTTACCGCTAGGCAGCGCTCAACGTTTATTAAAAGCAGCAGCATTTTCTGCAATATTAGCCCTTTCAGGAGGGGGGCTTTCTTCTGCTTTCGCTTCACCAATTAA
>CAIMXN010000201.1 GCA_903845455.1 uncultured beta proteobacterium
CTGCATCTAAATTTAGCCAGCTGATTAAAGTCTTTAATCTTGCTGTCTCTGACATGGATTGGCCATTGATCCATTTTCTGGCCGATTCACGACTAATGGGATTTGACTGAAAGTTACGAAGATTAAATTCAATCGCTAACTTACTAGCCGTCGGTATTTCCCCAAACTGATTGATCAGTCCAGCTCTAAAAGCCAAATGGAAACGCTCGATCACGAATTGGTTGATAGTGAAAACTCCCTAGAGTGCTTTTTTGTCCGTTCAATATCATCTTCCTTTTTAGTCTCTATGTCAGATTAATTACATTTGCCAACTTGAACTTGGCAAGTGACAAACTATTCGGCTTATCTTATTCAGAATAATCATTAATAAAACAAGGTGGTAGAAATGGCCCAACTGACATACATCAATGCCATACAAAAACTAGAGGCAGGTGACTCATTCACCCTGCAAGATATGAAGAATCTATCTTATGCAGATCTCGATAAGCTATTTGAAGAAATCAAACATTGGAAAGTCTACGGCAATGTCGACACAACAATTAATGAAGTGAAGCGATATTAAAGATCATACAAGAAAATAAAACTTACCTTGCTATCGATTTTAAGAATCAAGTGCGGTTTGATGATTCGCTTGATAAAACAGGGAATCTTTCGTCTATAGGCATTAAGTATGAGGGTAATTCTTTTGCTAAATTACCTATAGTCAAAGCCTATATCGATAACCGCTTACAAAAAATTCGTAATCAATTCGATGAATCTACTATAGCTACTGTTTTTTTATTCATCGATATTACAGTTGAAGAGGCCCTAAGAAATACTGTTGAGATTACTATTCACCTTAAAGATAAGCAGCTTTACTCTGAAGATCAGGGCGAAGATTTTTATTCCACCATCAACTCTGCAATTGAAAAAATATGGAAAACACTTAGCCACCTACCAAATAAATTTAAATGAGCCGCTTGGTTGATAGTTGATGGACTTTTCGTAGTCCTTAAGACTTAGTTTTGGCTTAAGCTTGGCTACTAATAGGGTGTTTGCCCCATTCCAACCTGCAATTAATTTTTCCATGGCTTTGGCTCTATTAGCAAGTCTTCGGTTTTTGATCGTGAGCTCCGCTATATGCTGTTCTTTAGATTCATATCTTTTATCCATCATCAGACTCCCAGCGCTTTGTAGAAGTTCAGTCTATTCCTCTTATAGTCAAAATAATTCTTTTTCAGGCGTAAACATAGAAATTAGTATTAAAAAGCAACACTTAAGTGATTGAGAGATGACAAACTTCCTGTCACAAAACTGTCCTTTTAAAGGACATTTCTAGATGGGGATATCCGAGACTAATGGCGCCTAACCCTGCCAGGTCCAAATAAAAAACCACCCGAAGGTGGTTTTGGTATTTCTTGGTGGCCCGGGGCGGAATCGAACCACCGACACAAGGATTTTCAATCCTCTGCTCTACCGACTGAGCTACCAGGCCAAGACTGAGAATTATAACGAATCAGCTTTGGGGATGATCAAATTCTGATTTCTGCCTGTTTAACCAGGTCTTGGCTTATCTCAGCAGAGCCTTGGAGTGCCGATTAAAATGGGCAATGACTACTGAAAGCTTTATACCCGGCAAGGATGCCTCCCTCGAATCCACCATCAGAACCATGCAACAAAAGCTGGCAGATCGTGGGTTTTATCTTAATGAATCGTCCCTTTTAAATCCTGTTGAAGGAATTTGGTCTACACACGTTAAGGATAGAGATTGCCCGATGCTATTTGCAAACGGCAAGGGCGTAACTGAGTTAGCTGCTAGGGCTAGTGCCTTTGGAGAATTTTTTGAGAGGCTGGGGACTCATTATTTTTGGACACACTTCTATCTGGGCAAAAAGCGCAGTGAAGCTACTTTCGTTCACTACCCACAAGAAAAATGGTTTCCACATGGATCTGGAAAGTGGCCTTCTGAGATATTAAATCCAGAACTACATTCTTTTTACAATCCTGATGATTCAATTGATAGTTCTGTTTTGGTTGATCTGAATTCAGGCAACATAGAGCGAGGCATTTGTGCGCTTCCTTACACTCGCTTAAGTGACAATGCAGTCACCTACTTCCCAGTAAATATTATTGGCAATCTCTATGTCAGCAACGGGATGGCTGCTGGCAACACTATGATGGAGGCGCGTAGTCAAGCGCTTTCAGAAATTTTTGAGCGTCATGTTAAGTATCGCATTATCAGTGAAGGCCTCTGTCTACCAGATGTGCCAGAAGAAGTGATTGCACGCTACCCAAAAATTGCCACTGGTATTAAAGGTTTGCGTGATGCAGGATTTGGCATTCTTGTAAAAGATGCGTCACTTGGTGGCGAGTATCCAGTCATGAATGTCACACTGCTTCACCCAAAAGATCAAGGATGTTTTGCCAGCTTTGGTGCGCACCCCCGCTTTGAAATTGCTTTAGAGCGTGCCCTTACTGAGCTGCTACAGGGGCGAGCACTAGATGCCCTAGAAAACTTTGCAGAGCCTGGTTTTGATATGGATGAGATTAACTCCGTAGCCAATTTAGAAATTCATTTTGTAGATTCTAGTGGTGTGATTAGCTGGAACTTTCTCAGCGTGAAGTCTGATTTTGTATTCGAGGACTGGAACTTTAGTACAAGCACTGAGGAAGATTACAACTGGCTATGCAAGCGCATTACAAGAGAGGGCTACGATACTTATATCGCAGACTTCACAGAGCAGGGTGCTTATGCTTGTCGCATCTTGGTTCCTGGTATGTCAGAAATTTACCCTGTCGAAGATTTGGAGTGGGAAAACAATAGCGTTGGGAATCAAATTCGGCCAGCACTTGTCAAACTTTCGAGCCTCACCAAAACTGAAATCAAAAATCTTTTAGCTGACTTGCAAACGCTTAACCTCAATGATGAACGACCACTTTGGGAAATCTTAGGCCTCGCTATTCCAGTGGGTACTGCCTGGAAAGAGTTACGTATCGGTGAATTAAAGACCTTATTAGCACTTGTCATTAGTGACAAAGAGGCAACGCTTGAAGGCTGTGATTGGATTCATCACTACAAGCAAATGAGCCCAACACGCAGACTGGTTTATCGTTGCATTGAAAATTGGCTGCAATTTGATGAACCAAGCCTATATGAAGATTCTTTACAACTTTTATACGGTAAAGATGCTTTACGCCAAGCTAAAGCCCTTCTCAATCAAAGTGAGCGTTTCTTTGGCCTCGAAGATTTAGGAGAAAACATGGAGGCTAGCGAAATGCATCAAAGCCTCTTGGTGGCCTACGACAAACTATTTTTGTGATTACTTGGGTGAATTAACTTTCACCCTTGTTGCGAGACGTATCTATCCCCAGCGCCTTGAGCTTGCGGTAAAGGTGGGTTCTTTCAAGGCCAGTGTACTCAGAAATCTTCGTCATACTTCCGCCCATGATCTGCATTTGATGCTCAAAATAGGCTTTCTCAAAGAGATCTCTAGCTTCTCTTAAAGGCAGATCATAAAAAGTTTTAGCGATTCCACTGATGTATTCGCCATCCTGGGATGCTTGCGCTTGCTCTGTGATTGGCGTTTTTGGGGTGGTACTGTTAGCAGTCGAAGGCTGAGAAACTCGACCCTCTTCGGGCTCTACATATTTTGGAGAATTCTCAAGGGCCTTACTCACTGTTTTAAGCAGTTTTTGTAAGGCAATGGGTTTCTCTAAAAAATTCAGGGCCCCAATTCGAGTTGCTTCAACA
>CAIMXN010000202.1 GCA_903845455.1 uncultured beta proteobacterium
ATGCATCGTCACCGTAATATGCTTGCCAAATCCACCAAGAGCCTCATCAGAAGCGTTATCCAAGACCTCCTGGATCACATGCAAGGGATTGTCGGTGCGGGTGTACATTCCAGGCCGCTGACGGACTGGTTCAAGCCCTTTTAGGACCTGGATTGACGATTCACTGTATTCAGAAGTTTTACGGGTAGCCATGCGCGCAAATTGTAGTCATGTCTGAGCTAAAGTCGGAACTTTTCCCTAATTACCCCTTCATCCGTGCCAAAATTAGGGCATGGGAGCTTTAAGTCATATACGCGTTTTAGATCTAAGCCGGGTGCTGGCAGGCCCTTGGTGCGCGCAGAACCTCGCCGACCTTGGGGCTGATGTCATCAAGGTTGAGCGGCCTAAAGCCGGGGATGACACCAGACACTGGGGGCCTCCCTTTGCTAGGGATGCGCAAGGCAAAGATACCGCTGAAACCGCTTATTTCATTGCGATTAACCGCAATAAACAGTCTATAACGGTCGATATTAGCCAGCCAGAAGGCCAAGATATCATCCGCAAGCTAGCAGCGCAGTCAGATGTCGTGATTGAAAATTACAAAGTTGGCCAACTCAAAAAGTTTGGCTTGGACTATGACAGCCTCAAGCAAGTTAAACCAGATCTCATCTACTGCTCGATTACGGGTTTTGGTCAAACAGGTCCTTATGCCCGTCGTCCAGGCTATGACTTTATCGTCCAAGGTATGGGTGGGTTTATGAGTGTGACTGGCGAGGCTGAAGACTTTCCAGATGCCAGCCCTCAAAAAGCGGGGGTTGCGATCGCCGATATCTTTACTGGCATGTATGCCAGCACCGCGATCTTGGCTGCCGTGGTGCACCGCGATCGCACGGGCGAGGGTCAATATATCGATATGGCTTTGCTAGATACGCAAATTGCGGTGATGGCCAATGTTGCGAGTGCCTATCTTTGTTCCGATGAGATTCCGCTACGCTGGGGCAATGCTTCGCCGGCTATCGTGCCCTACCAAACTCTCCCAACCGCCGATGGCTGGATCATTGTGGCCTCGGGTAACAATGACCAATTTAGAGATTTTGTTAGCGCAGGTGGACAAGCCCATCTGGCAGATAATCCGCTGTACTCAGCAAACCCGTTACGAGTAAAACATCGCAAACAATTAATTCCCCTGCTTGAGGTGATGACTCGTCAGAAAACCAAGGCAGAGTGGATAACCCTTTTGGAGCAAGCCGGTGTCCCCTGTGGCCCTATCAATAACCTCAAAGAAGTCTTTGAAAATGAGCAAGTTCAAGCGCGTGAGATTGAACTCCAAGTACCCCACCCCACCGCAGGAAAGATGAAACTCGTGGCTAGTCCCATGCGACTCTCTAAAACCCCAGTCGAAGTGCGTATGCCACCCCCTACTCTTGGACAACATACAGCAGAGATTTTGCGTGATCGTCTCCAGCTGGATTCTGAGGCAGTCGATCAACTTCGCCAAAAGGGGATTATTTAATTCCCATGTCAAAAACGATTTCTGCACCATCCTTATCTCTAAAACAGGTTCTGATTTTTGGTGGCTTGATGGTGACACTTTCCATGGGTATACGCCATGGCTTCGGTTTATTTAATCTCCCGATTACTTCAGCCAATGGCTGGGGTAGAGAAACCTTTGCTCTCACCATTGCACTACAAAACCTCATTTGGGGAGCCTTTCAGCCGATCACTGGAGCGCTAGCAGATCGCTATGGCGCATTCAAAATCATGGTAGCTGGTGGCATTTTGTATGCGCTTGGATTGGCAGGCATGGCTCTCTCTAGCGAGGTGCTGAACTTCACCTTTGCTGGTGGACTGCTGATTGGGTTAGCGCAGACGGCAACTACCTATAGCGTGGTCTATGGCATCTTAGGGCGCAACGTCCGAGCAGACAAACGTGTCTGGGCAATGGGTATCGCTGCAGCGGCAGGTTCGTTTGGTCAATTCCTCATGATTCCAGCAGAGCAAGGACTACTCAGTAGTTTTGGCTCTCAAGATGCGCTCTTGATACTTGCCATTATGGCTAGCTTAATGATTCCACTTGCCTTTATGTTACGTGAGAAAAATTTTGTTTACTCACACAATGTGGGTGATCTCACGATCAAAGAAGCCCTTAATGAAGCGATTCGAAATCCAAGCTTCAAATTGCTTACTCTGGGTTACTTTGTCTGTGGGTTTCAGGTCGTATTTATTGCTGTTCACCTTGCCCCTTACTTAAAAGACCTCTCTAAGATTTATCCAGAAGTGGGGGCGCCAATAGTAGCCACGACTGCACTTGCACTGATTGGCCTCTTCAATATCTTTGGCACCTATGCCGCAGGTATCTTTGGTCAGCGACTACCAAAACGCTACCTCCTCTCAGGCATCTACTTAGGTAGATCGATCGCCATTATTGGTTTTTTATTATTACCTCTAAGTCCCTTGACTACCTATATCTTTGCTTCAATCATGGGCTTCCTCTGGCTTTCTACCATCCCACTAACCAATGCCATTGTGGCCCAGATATTTGGGGTTAAACATCTCACCATGCTTTCTGGTTTGATATTCTTTTCACACCAACTCGGCAGCTTTTGCGGTGCCTATTTTGGTGGTTATCTGTATGACAAAACAAGCTCTTATCTGATTGCTTGGGAAATTGCGATTGTATTAGGCGTTTTTGCCTTCCTCATTAACTTACCCGTAAAAGAACGTGCGATTCATCGACCTGTTGCAGCCTAAAAGAAAGCGGCGTCTCATACGCTGGGCTCTCTACTTTGCCGCCTTGTTAATATTGGCAGCCATTTTCTCAACTTACTTTGCACCCACTATGATGGTTGCTTTAACGAATCAAGTTTGGGCTCTTTGCGGTTGGTAACAAGCCCCTACTCTATTTTTAGAAAATGGGGTAGTAGTTCCGAAGATTTTTTTATCTCGCCGTAGCACAATGGATAGTGCACATGCCTCCTAAGCGTGGGATACAGGTTCGATTCCTGTCGGCGGGACCAAAACTTATCCACAGTTTATGTGGATAAATCGGCAAAAGTTTTCGTAAGTCACCGATTTGTATAGACAGATCTGCTTTGCTTAAATATTAAGCAAATCTGACACGCGAATAGGGTATCGTTTACATTGTGGTTAGCATACCAGTTCTTTTGCTAAACAATAGAAAATAGAGTTGTATTTTGGTGGATATAAAAATAAGTAATAAAGAAAAAAGCGGGGATCAC
>CAIMXN010000203.1 GCA_903845455.1 uncultured beta proteobacterium
AGCCTACTAAGGTGAGATTGCTCTCATCGGCGACGGTGTAGTGATTATTGGGGTTAGCGTTGGCGGTCGCAATCTCTTTAATAGCCACTGCAATTAAACGAAAGCCATCGCTACTGAGTTCTGCAAACAGCGATTCTTGTTTGGTCTTCAGTGCAGGGCTAATAGGCTGAACCTTGCCATTGAGTATGACCTGCGTACAACAAGAGGCTATCTCCTCTACCGCGCCCTTACAAATCAAAATCTGCAAGGCTTCATTCTGCTTCACAACCACAGACATGCGGCGACGCTGAAAATCAAAAGGGATCTCATCAAGCTTCACAAATGCTGCGGCTTGATGTAATTTTTGATGAACATCCACATGCTTCAGTACTGCGACATCTAATAAATTTTTCAACCCTGATTGGTAATGACTATTAAGGTAGGCGTACTCAAGTACTGCTTCATCCTCATTGCCAGCAATATCCACATAGCGCTCAAGAATGATTTCATCCTGTGTGAGCGTGCCCGTCTTGTCCGTACATAGGACATCCATAGCCCCCAAGTTCTGTATTGAATTTAGGCGCTTGACAATCACCCGTTTACGGGACATTGCTATTGCACCCTTTGCGAGGTTGATTGTCACTAGCATTGGAAGCATTTCAGGGGTAAGCCCGACTGCAACCGCGGTCGCAAACAACAAGGCCTCCATCCAATCTCCTTTAACTAAGCCATTAATAAGGAAAACTGCTGGCACCATCACCGCCATGAACTTCACCATAAGCCAGATAAATTGCTTAATGCCTTTATCAAAGCTGGAGGTCTTTTTTGCAGCAACAATATCTTTTGCGAGTTGACCAAACATAGTCTGTGAGGCTGTGTGAACCACGACTGCCAATCCCAGGCCTGAGACGACATGACTACCCATAAAGCAAATATTGGGGAGTTCAAATACTGACTTTGCATCACCGCTGCTAGCAAGCTTCTCCACTGGCATAGCCTCACCAGTTAAAGAAGATTGATTAATAAATAAGTCATTCGTTGTTAGTAGTCGTAAATCTGCTGGAATGAGATCCCCCGCAGATAGCTTGATGAGATCACCAGGCACAAGTTCACTCAAGGGAATGTCTTGCTCTAGGTTCTCGCGCAAGACGGTGACTTTAATGCTGACCAACTGACGGAGTTTTTCTGCTGCTTTATTGGATTTATATTCCTGCAAGAAAGCTAAGCCCGTAGATAGAAATACCATGGCAGTAATCACTAAAGCACCAGTGACTCCACCCGTCACCAAAGAAATGATAGAGAGTGCAATTAAGAGTAGCGGTAATGGGGATAAAAATAATGCTAAAAACTGTAAGAGCGGATGAATCTTCCGAGTGACATCGATGGTGTTAGGGCCATATTGACGAAGCCTATCTAGGGCCGCATCCTTACGCAAACCCTGCATTGAGCTTCCCAATTCATTAAGCAAAGACTCATACTGCACATTTGAAAAATGAGTGATTTCTGAGCTGTGTTGCTGAGCTAGATTCATGAGTTTATTGTAGGCGAATAGATAGCAACTGCCAATTAAAATGCCCGTCAGATGAGATCCTGGCGGGCATTGTTTACATGCAGAATAAAACCTGCAAACGCTAGCTTACTTCTTAGGCGTTACAAAACCAATTGCCGTGTCATCAACAAACTCAACCATGACATCATCACCAGCTTTGAATTTCTCAAGACCTAGAACGCTTTGATCCACTTTCACTTTTTGCTTTTCTCCGCTAGGTAAAGTAAAAGTAACTACGCGAGTCTTAGCATCGATTGTGCTAATTTTTACTGTTGCATAAACGGTAATAGTAGTTTCTTCAAATGGCTTGGCAGATCCTTTACCAGCAATCACCACTGAGCGAACAGCTGAAACGCCTGGCTTAGCATCTTTGCCGGCAGTTGTTAGGCCAACCGCAATTGCTTGAGCGTGCTCAACTAAAAATACATCGCCCTTTTTTACTTTATCCAAATCATTCACTTGCTTAGATACATTCATCTGAGCCAAATTGCCATTAGCATCTTTCAACACAATAAGACGGTTCTTAACATCCACTGAATCAACCGTAGCACTTAAAACAGCCACATCAGCAGCCAAAGGGAGCATCTTTGCCGGGAGTTGGGCAAAGGCAGAAGATGCGATAGTTAAACCAAGGGATAAAAAAAGTGAGGCAAGTAAGGATTTCTTCAAAATAACTCCTAGATGAATGACGGGATGTAAGAGGATCCAGATATCAGACCCTTCTACTTGCATTGTAACGACGATATTGATGCTTTTTATAACAATTTTGGGTACATCTCCCTCTAAAATCTGATTGTTTGATACATTGCAGACAATCGTAATGTTTCTTTTTTGATGAGTAATTCAATCCTAATGATTCTGATTAAACCCTGGTCTCAAGCTCTTACAGAAGCCCTTCCGATTCGCACCACCGTATTTGTTCATGAACAAGGGGTATCACCAGAGTTGGAGCTAGATGAGTTTGATGCAGCTGCTGAACATGCCCTAGCTTATATCGGGTCTCAATGCGTAGGCACTGCCCGCTTGATTCAACGCACAGATGGCAAGGGCCAGATTGGCCGAATGGCGGTCCTCATTGAGTACCGTAAGCAAGGCATTGGGAGTCAACTATTCAATGCTCTACTTGAGCAAGGGCGATCGAAAGGAATAGTAGAGTTTGAACTGCACTCCCAAGTCTTGGCTATTCCTTTTTACGAAAGACTAGGCTTTACACCTCAAGGTGAAATCTATGAAGAGGCAGGTATACCGCACCGTAATATGATTCTGATATTGAAGTAGATAATTAGGCAATCAACTCAATTGCCGTAAGGAAGAGATATGCAAGCAGGTAAGTTACTCACCTTTATCAAGGGACTCACTCTCCTGGTCGATGAACAGGTTTCTGAGGAAATCGTTTTTACGCAAGGTAAGAGGCTGTTAGCAAGCCTCATTAAGGAAGATGATTGGTTACCTGAGGAATTGAGCAAACCGCATCCTGAGTACTACCAGCAATATCTTTTATATGCAGATCCTTTAGATCGCTTTTCTGTAGTGAGCTTTGTGTGGGGGCCAGGACAAAAAACACCCATTCATAATCACACCGTCTGGGGAATGGTTGGTCAACTCCGTGGCGAAGAAAAGGAGACTCTATACCATCGCGAGGCTGATGGGAGTTATCGGGCTGGCGAAGAGTCTATTCACCTAGCAGGCGAAGTAGCAACTGTTTCACCAAATACTCACGACATTCATGTGGTAGCCAACCATTTAAGTGACAGGTCCTCTATAAGCATTCATGTATATGGTGGCAATATCGGTAAAATTAAACGCGCGGTCTTTCATCCTAAAACTGGTGATGAAAAACTCTTTATCTCTGGCTATGCCAATACTTTTGCACCCAATCTCTAGTATTAAGAGTATTTGCAGGTCAATAGCTTAAAATACAGCCTCTTACTGCAAACACCTTAGTGTGGCAGCTCAACCCATTGGCCGGGATAGTCTTTTAATTGAATACGGGCCAATCTTTCATTGGTCTTTATGTTATTCACAGAACTCGGTTTATCTGACTCCATCCTGCGCGCAATTGCGGAGCATGGCTATACCAGCCCAACGCCTATCCAAGCAAAGTCTATTCCGGCAGTACTGAAAGGCGGCGACTTACTTGCTGCTGCACAAACCGGCACAGGCAAAACTGCTGGCTTTACTCTGCCGATTCTGCAACGCTTAATTAGCAGTAGTAGCAATAGCGGCAAACCTAGCTTAGGAAAGCGTCAACTTAAGGTGTTAATTCTGACTCCCACTCGTGAGTTAGCAGCGCAAGTGCAAGAATCTGTGACGACCTATGGCAAATACACTGGGCTCAAATCTACTGTGATCTTCGGTGGCGTCGGTGCCAATCCGCAAATCAAAGCGATTCAAGCTGGCTTAGATATTTTGGTAGCTACGCCAGGTCGTCTCTTAGATTTGATGTCCCAAAATTGCGTCTCACTGAGCGCAATTGAGATCCTAGTTTTAGACGAAGCTGATCGTATGCTTGACATGGGCTTCTTGCGCGATATTAAAAAGATTTTGGCAGCCCTACCAAAGCAACGTCAGAACCTGCTCTTTTCTGCAACCTTTTCAACTGAGATTAAGGCCCTGGCTGATAGTCTCTTGAACTCCCCTGCTTTAATCGAAGTTGCTCGTAGCAATAGCGCCAACGAAGCCATTGCGCAACTCATTCATCCTGTAGATAGAACTAAAAAACATCCGCTCTTATCGCACCTTATTAAGACAAACAACTGGAAGCAAGTTCTGGTATTTACTCGCACCAAGCATGGCGCCAATAAACTCGTTACCCAATTAGAAAAAGATGCCATCACTAGTATGGCAATCCATGGCAATAAGAGCCAAAGTGCTAGAACTAAAGCATTAGCTGACTTCAAGGCCGGTAAAATTACCGTTCTGGTCGCAACCGATATCGCTGCACGCGGCATTGATATCGACCAACTACCTCACGTTGTGAACTATGACCTACCCAATGTCTCGGAAGACTATGTCCATCGTATTGGTCGTACGGGCAGAGCTGGATCAAATGGGGTTGCAGTTTCCTTGGTCTGTGTTGATGAACATCAAATGTTGAGAGATATTGAAAAACTGATTAAGCAAAAAATTCCTCAGGAAGTGATCCCTGGATTTGAACCTGATCCTAATGCAGTGGCCCAACCCATTCAATTGCGTAGCCAGCAACATCAGCAATCTAGAAAGCCTAGACCTGCAGAAAATGCCGGCAGTGGTACCAAACCTGCAGCCAAGCGCTCAAGCCCACCTAAGAGAAGCTTTAACAAATAAGATAAATTGATTAAACTTTTGCCCTATGAATGATCATCAAGAACCCCGCCTTACCTCGCTCTCCCATGGTGGTGGTTGTGGCTGCAAAATTGCACCCGCTGTTCTCTCAGAAATTCTCAAGGGCGTACCGCAATTACCTTTCCCCAAGGAACTGCTCATCGGGATTGAGACTTCTGACGATGCGGCGGTCTATCAAATCAATGAATCGCAAGCAATTGTTGCTACTACCGACTTCTTTATGCCGATTGTGGATGATCCGTTTGATTTTGGAAAAATTGCTGCCACCAATGCTATTAGCGATATTTATGCAATGGGTGGTACGCCCCTCTTTGCGCTCGCCCTCGTTGGTATGCCGATTAAGGTCTTATCAAATGCCACTATTGCCCGCATTCTAGAGGGCGGTGCAGAAGCGTGTCGTGGAGCTGGCATACCGATTGCTGGTGGTCATACGATTGATTCTGTAGAGCCTATCTATGGATTAGTAGCCATCGGCATCATTGATCCAAAGTTAGTCAAGAGCAATGCTGCAGCCAAGCCAGGCGATGTCCTCATACTCGGAAAACCCTTGGGGGTTGGTATTTTCTCTGCGGCTTTGAAAAAGGATCTTTTGAGCCCAGCCGGTTATCAAGAAATGATTGCTAACACGACTAAATTGAACTCTGCAGGTCCAGACCTCGCTAAGCTTACCGGTGTGCATGCCTTAACTGATGTCACGGGCTTTGGCTTAGCCGGTCATATGCTTGAGCTCGCTCGCGGCTCTCATTGCACAGCGCATATTGACTGGAGTCAAGTCCCCCTGCTTTCTCAAGTTCAAGAGCTAGCTGACCAAGACATCGTCACGGGAGCATCAGAGCGCAATTGGCAAAGCTACGGTCATGACGTTTTTCTACCCGAGAGTTTTACCAAAGCACAACTGGCTTTATTAACTGATCCCCAGACCAGTGGCGGCCTCTTGGTATCTTGCAGTCAAGATGCCGTTCAAGAAGTGTTAGATATCTTTAAGCGACATCAGTTTTTGGGTGCGCGCGTGATTGGTCAAATGGGGAAACAAGAAGACAAACCGCTTGTTATCACTAGTTAATTTATTATTCGACCTTCGTCAAATTAAAGACACTAGAAAAATCCAGCGCGCCATTGCCAGCTTGACTGTGCAATTCATATAAGTGATGGGCTAACTCACCCAATGGGGTGCTAGCATTCAGATCATGGGCATTTTCAACTGCTAAGCCCAAATCTTTCAGCATTAAATCCACCCCAAAACCACCCGCATAGTTTTTTGATGAAGGTACATTCTCCATGACATTGGGACAGGGGTTATAGAGCTCCAAGGCCCAATTACGGCCTGAACTTTTTGTCATGATGTCAGACAAGATTTTAGGATCCATACCGTTGGCAATACCTAAACGTAATGCTTCACTTGTTCCAAGCATCTGAATACCCAAGAGCATGTTGTTGCAAACCTTAACGGTTTGACCGCTGCCATTACCACCTGCATGGAAAATGTTTTTGCCCATCTTCTCCAGCAGAGGGCGAGCCTGCTCTAGATCCTGAGCAGCGCCACCAACCATAAAGGTCAAGGTGGCTGCCTGAGCCCCAGCAGTGCCGCCAGAAACTGGCGCATCAATCATGGCAAATCCTTTGGTCTTGGCAACCTTTGCCACCTCTTGGGCAACCTTAGGTGAGATGGTGGAGCAGTCAATCAATAAGGCCTGAGGATTGGCATGGGCCAAGATGCCAGCATCGCCAAGATAAAGACCCTCCACATGACGTGAGGCTGGGAGCATGCTGATGACGATATCTGCACCGCCAACTGCTAATGCCGCGCTCTTTTCTACCTGACCACCTGCAGCAGAAAAAGCATCAAGCTGACTCTGGACCAGATCGAAGCCCGTCAGAAGATAACCAGCCTTTAAAAGATTGAGCGCCATTGGCAAACCCATATTCCCTAAACCAATAAATGCAACCTTCATATATACCTCTCGCTATACATCCTCAACAGACCTTCTGCTTGACAGATAGAGTACGCCATTTTTCCCAGAGGATTCGGAATGAGGCTCTTGGGCGCCTAAGTAAAAAATATCGCCGGTCCGATAAAGCACACTTTCACCTTCAATGATCAATTCAAGATC
>CAIMXN010000204.1 GCA_903845455.1 uncultured beta proteobacterium
CGTATTCCGCAAGAAGTATTGAGTCGAGAAGGTATGAAAGCTTGGCTCAAAAAGTCTGACGCTAGCGTTGATAAGCCGGATGCCCAGTTGCGTTTGGCCAAAGCAGATTTGATGCGCCACGAGGCTGCTGGTATTACGGTTGATCGCTATCCTAAAAAGATGGTGGTTGGCGGTACGGAATTAGGGATGACTTATCACTTCGAACCAGGTAGCCCCAAAGATGGCGTGACCCTAGTGGTTCCCTTGACGCTGTTAAATCAGGTAGATGGACGCCGTTGCGAATGGCTAGTGCCAGGCATGTGTGAAGAAAAGACCTTGTTGCTACTAAAGTCTTTGCCGCAAAAATTACGGCGTCATTGCGTGCCATTACCTGAGTACGCCAAGTCTTTTCTGGAGCGTATGCTTGCAGAGAAGCGTTTTGGGATTGGGGATTACTTGGATAGCTTGATTGCGGATATTCGTAAGGAAAAGGGTTTGGAGATCAAGCGTACTGACTTTAGACCCGAAGCACTGCCAGCGCACTCTTCAATGAACTATCGCCTGATTGATGAACACGGCCGGCAACTTGATGTAGAGCGCAATCTTGCGCGCTTGCGTGCCGAATATGGCGAGACGGCTAGAAGTGCATTTCAGGCGATTGCCCAAGAAGCCGCACAGCTTGAGTTAGCTACTGATGGCACGATCAAAAAACAGCTTGGTACCCCAAGTAAAGCGGCAGGAGATCTCGTTCGCAAAGTAGAGCAGGGCGGATACAAATCTTGGGACTTTGGTGAACTGCCAGAAACTTTAGAGATTCAAAAGGGTAATCACACTTTATTTGGTTATCCTGCCTTGGTTGATCGCGGTGATACCTGTGACCTAGAAGTGTTTGATGATCTGCTGGAAGCGAGAAGGCATCATTGGCAAGGCTTGCGTCGCCTATTTTCAATTGCGAATAAAGAAGCCCTCAAGGCCTTACAAAAGCAGTTGCCTGGCCTTCGTGAATTAGGTCTCTTATTTATTAATGTGGGTTCTGTTGATGATTTGATAGAACAGATTCTGAATTTGGCAGTGGAACGTGCCTTTTTATTGGAGCCATTACCCAGTAGTGCCACTCAGTTCGAGGCGCGCCTGCAAGAAGGTAAACCTCGTTTAGCACTGATTGCTCAAGAGATTTCTCGTCATGCACTTAATGCCCTGCAGGCATACGCTGACTTGCAAAAGAAACTGCCTCAAGCAAAAGCAGTCTCTGCAGCAGCGCATGCGGATATGCAGGCTCAAATAAGTGGCTTAATTTTCCCCAAGTTTGTTTCTGAGATTCCTTATGGCCAGCTCGTGCATTTACCCCGTTATTTAAAAGGGGTAGCGATGAGGATTGATAAGTTGCGTACCAACCCAAGTCGTGATGCTCAATGCCAAAAAGATTGGGAATCGGTATCTCGCCCCTGGCAAAAGTTACTTCAGGGCTCTAAGGGCTCGGCCTCTTATGCCATGGTAGAGGATCAAGGATTGCAAGACTTCCGCTGGCAGCTCGAAGAGTTGAGAGTCGCTTTATACGCACAAGAGCTAAAAACCCCAACGCCAATGTCCTTAAAGCGCCTTGAAAAGGTTCTGGCAAGCTTGCGATAGGTCAAATCTTTGGCTGTGGGGTCGATGTTGCCCCCCTGTGAATTGCTTACAATGGGGTATGTACACATTTCATCAGAATCATCGTTTTCATGGTCTTGCGGCTAGTATTTCCCTAGTCCTGATTACTTATTTCCCTCTCATTTCTGCTCAAACAGCGCCAGCAGAACCCAAACTCGCCATTGTTCTCAATTCGGCTGAGGCGAGCGTAAGTTTGATTGATATGCAAGCCAGAAAGGTGATCAAAACCATTCCGGTGGGTAAAGAACCCCACCATCTCATGATCACGCCAGATCAAAAGACCTTGTTGATTGCGAATGCTGCGGGCAATGATGTGGTGCTCATGAATCCAGTGAATGGCGAACTTACCGGAAGAATTCCTGACATTATTGATCCATACCAAATTGGCTATTCACCGGATCACAAATGGTTCATTGCAAATGGCAATCGCTTAGATCGCGTGGATATTTATGCCGCTGATAGCGCCAATTTAAAACTCGCTAAAACGATTAAGCTTGGCAAGACACCGAGTCATATTGCCTATACATCTGATAGTAAAACGGCTTTCATCACACTGCAGGATTCGAGTGAATTAGCTGCCATTGATTTAGCGACGCAGACCGTTCTTTGGAAAATGCCAACAGGTAGTACTCCAGCAGGCTTGTGGATGACGCCAGGGGATCAGTATTTGCTAGTGGGCATTACGGGTGAAGATAATGTTCAAGTGATCGATTGGAAAAATCGTAAAGAAGTGAAACGTATTTTTACTGGCAAAGGCGCTCATAACTTCCGACCTTTGGGTGATAAGAAGTCTGTTTTCTTGAGTAATCGCATCGCATCGACAATCAGCTTAATCAATATGCAGACTTTGGAAAAAGTGGGTGATATTACTGGGCTGCCTGCTGGTCCTGATGATATGGAGATCACGCCAGATGGCAAAACCATGTGGGTGACATTTCGTTTTGCCAAGAAAGTAGGTGTAATTGATATTCCCACCATGAAACTCATTGCCACCATCCCCGTTGGCAAATCTCCTCATGGGGTTTTCTTTACGCCACGCGCCGCCTGGGAATAAATGCCTGATTCATTATTTGCCCAAGGTGCCCGAGGTTTTTTTGCCTGCATCATTTCTATAACTTGTTCTTTTCCAGTCTTGGCTCAGACTGATGCTTGTAAAAAGACGGTTTACCTAAGTTTTGATACCGGCAATATGTCTGTAGCGCAAATTGTGGCAGATGTACTGAATCGACAGAACGTGAAAGCGACATTTTTCTTGGCGAATGAAAAAACCAGTCGCGGCGATTTTTCTTTAGATGATTCTTGGAAGACTTATTGGCAAGATCGTTTACGCGAAGGTCATCATTTCGGTAGTCATACTTATGATCATGTTTACTTTATAAAAAATGGGCCTAATCAGGAAGTATTTGAGAAACCCCAGTTTGGTCCTAAAGCGGGAGTAAGCATGCTCTATAACGAGGCGAGTTTTTGTAGAGAAATTCAACGGGTCGATGAGCGCTTTAAGGAGTTAACTGGGGCATCGATTGATAAAATTTGGCGCGCTCCGGGCGGTAAAACTTCTCCGCGTTTGATTAATATCGGTAATCAATGCGGCTATCAACATATTGCCTGGCATGAGGCTGGGTTTTTGGGTGATGAACTGAGTTCACTATTGCATTCAAATAAAGCCTTGCTGGATAAAGCCAGTCGCAATCTTCAGGATGGGGATATCACGATGGCGCATTTGGGAATTTGGTCTAGAAAAGATCCATGGGCCCCAGTAGTGCTGGAGCAATTGATTATTAACTTGAAGCATCGTGGATTTTGTTTTGGAACTCTGCCAAAGCAAGCCAAATAAGCCACAATAAGACATGGATTTCAGCTTAATCACAACCCCGATATCTTCGGCATACGCTAGCGTGCAAGAGTTCTTGTTCGGTAATGTGCTTGCGCCGATTTTGTATCAATTTAACCTCATGGGTTGGGCAGAAGATGTCTTTGATGGATTGGATTGGTTTTTATTTGGCTGCATCCAGATTATTCTCATTCTGTTTGTTCTTAGAGTTTGGGAACGGCTGGCACCTGCTGAAACCCAAGAGCGTTTTTCTAAAGCAACAACAGCCGATGTGATTTACACCTTATTTCATCGACTAGGTATTTTTCATGGGCTAATCTTTATTGCTTTATCAGGCTTCTTTTTTGAAGTCGATTCAATCTTGCATGACTTTCGCTTTGCACGTCTGAATGTGGAATCTTGGTGGCCATCAGTGACATCAATTCCTTTGGTAAGTTTCTTGATTTATCTCGTCTTACTTGATCTAGTTGAATATTTATATCACCGAGCCTCACATACTTTTAACTGGTGGTGGCAATTGCATTCATTGCATCACAGTCAAACAGTCATGACTGCGTGGTCAGATAATCGCAGCCATATTCTGGATGACATCTTACGGGCGGTTGTGTTCGCACTCTTTGCCTTATTGTTTGGTGTTTCCCCTGGTCAATTTATTGCCCTGGTGGTTGTCGGTCAATTTATTCAAAGTTGGCAACATGCCAATCTCAAAGTAAATCTGGGTAGATTTCAGTATTTCTTAATATCCCCGATGTTTCATCGTATGCATCACGCTGTTGGCTATGGTCATGAAGCGATAGGCAAGCCGGGCGTATTGGGTGGCTGTAATTTTGGCATTCTATTTCCTTGGTGGGATCTGTTATTGAAAACGGCAACTTTCCCCAAAGAAATTTATCCAACGGGTGTGAGAGGCTTATCGGTCTCGAACAATCTTTTTACACAACAATGGCAATGTTTATTACTCTCGCTCAGAGAGATCAATAAATCACTGCGCAAGTAGAGCAGTTCTCACTTCATATATAAGGAGTTTTATGGAAGGCCTACAAACAGTGATTAAATCGTTTGGCTTAGCGCTCGTAGGCTCGATGCACCCTCGCATGATGTGGTTAAGCTTTCGCCCATTTCTGATTGTTTCAGTCTTGTGGGGATGCTTGATTTGGCTGACCTGGACGCCCGCTCTTGAAATCCTGAGTATTTTTCTGACAACATCCATGTTTACGAGTTGGATTCAAGATGGCTTAATCTGGGCTGGGTTTGAAAATGCGCGCGCCTGGATTGCCCCCTTATTTTTCGTCATGCTGCTTATCCCCCTGATCTGTATTAGCTTATTAGTCCTGATCGCTTTTACAACGGTACCTGCCATTGTCAATTCGGTTGCTCGTCAATCTGCCTATAAAGATTTGGAATGCAGAAGAGGCGGCGGTCTATTCGGAAGTATTGTTCACACCCTATGGTCTGCCTTGATTTGTTTAGCGCTGGTGATGCTAACGCTACCCGTTTGGTGGTTGCCGCCATTGGTTGCGGTATTGCCCCCCTTACTTTGGGGTTGGTTGACTATGCGCTTGATGTCTTATGACGTGTTAGCAAAACATGCTAGCGTAGAAGAGCGCGATCTTTTACTTGAGAAATATCGCTGGTCTTTATTCTCGATGGGCATTACTGCTGGTTTATTGGGTGCTGTGCCCACTTTCTTTTGGGCAACTTCTGCATTGGCGCTGGTGTTGTTTCCGATCGTCAGTTTTGTAGCACTGTGGGTCTATTCGCTGATCTTTGTTTTTGCCGCACTGTGGTTCACTCATTTCTTATTGGCAGCATTAAAAGATTTACGAGGCGAACAATTAGAAAAATTACTGACAGTACAAACGCGTGTTATTGAATCGGAGCTTCCATATCATGGTTGAAGGAGTAAAAACAGTTTCTATCGATGTCCCAGCAAGCACCGCACGACGCTTCGGTTTAATTGTGATTGGTGATGAGATCTTATCTGGTCGTCGTCAAGATAAGCATTTAAGCAAACTGATTGAACTCTTGAGTGAGAGGGGTTTGAGCCTTTCTTGGGCAAGGTATCTTGCTGATGATCCTGAGCAAATTACGGCCACTTTGAAAGACAGTTTTGCCAGCGGGGATGTGGTCTTTAGTACCGGTGGTATTGGCGCCACTCCAGACGATCACACACGTCAATGTGCTGCTTTGGCCTTAGGAACCAAAACGCAATTACATCCCACTGCCAGAGAGCTCATTGCGGGACGGATTCAGTCGATGGCAGAGGGCGATCCCATCAAAGCTGATCTCAACACTGCCGAGAATCAACATCGCTTCAAAATGGGGGAGTTTCCGCTAGGTAGTGATGTCATCCCCAATCCTTACAATCAAATTCCGGGATTTAGGATTAGAGAGCATCACTTTGTACCTGGATTTCCAGTGATGGCAGCACCCATGATGGCTTGGTGCCTAGATACTCACTACAAAGATCTTTTCCATCAAGAAAACTGGGCAGAG
The DNA here is from genome assembly GCA_903845455.1 of uncultured beta proteobacterium. Lineage (GTDB taxonomy): Bacteria > Pseudomonadota > Gammaproteobacteria > Burkholderiales > Burkholderiaceae > Polynucleobacter. The sequence goes on from CAIMXN010000204.1 coordinate 5,954, forward strand.
CAGAGCTTCATTGTTCCCAAGGGGGTTGAGTCCACTTTGACTCCGCTGATGGAGCGGATTGAGGCTAGTTTTCCTGGGGTGAAGGTCTTTAGCCTACCGTCTGTAGGCGATCATTCTAGGGGTGGCGTATTCGCCGAGCGACATATTGAGTTGGGCATCAAAGGGAACGCTAATCTCCTAGAAAGTGCCTGGAGCGCCCTGAGAACGGGCACGCAGGCGCTAGGTTATGAAATTCATGACTTGGACCAAGTCTAGGAAGCACTACTTTAGTGCATTTAGCCGTTTTCCTGCTGTAGGAAGGTCATTTGAGCACTTAAATAGTGCAATAATCAGGTATCCCACTTGTTTGCTTCAGTAAATTACCTACATCCATTAGGCATATTTGGTGCCTGAAATGAACAAGAGTGTATGCCTTAAGTTTTGAATTCCAAATTTAGTTAATAAAGGAGAGTTGCATGACCACCAAGACCGTCGCTGATGTGATGAAGTTAGTTAAAGAGAAGGAATGTACATTTGTTGACTTCCGCTTTGTAGATACAAAGGGTAAAGAGCAACATACATCAGTACCTATTTCTGCTTTTAATGAAGATAAATTTGAGAGCGGTCATGCATTTGATGGTTCTTCTATTGCCGGCTGGAAGGGTATTGAAGCTTCTGACATGTTGTTGATGCCTGATCCAACAGCCTGCTACATTGATCCGTTCTATGAAGAGCCAACTTTAGTGATCACCTGTGATGTGATCGAGCCATCTGATGGCAAGGGCTACGATCGTGACCCACGCTCTATCGCTAAGCGTTGTGAATCCTATTTAAAGAGCACTGGTCTCGGTGATACCGCTTACTTTGGCCCAGAACCAGAATTCTTCATCTTTGACGGCGTCCGTTGGGGTGCTGATATGCAAGGCTGTTTCGTCAAGATTGATTCCGAAGAAGCTCCATGGTCTTCAGCGGCAGTAATCGAAGGCGGAAATACTGGCCATCGCCCTGGTAAAAAAGGCGGTTACTTCCCAGTTTCTCCTGTAGATTCATTCCAAGACATGCGTTCTGAAATGTGTTTAATTCTTGAATCATTAGGCATTCCAGTTGAAGTGCATCACCATGAAGTTGCTGGTCAAGGCCAAAATGAATTGGGTACTAAGTTCAGCACATTGACACAACGCGCTGACTGGACTATCTGGCAGAAATATGTTGTTCAAAACGTGGCGCATGCTTATGGCAAAACCGCTACATTCATGCCTAAGCCAGTCGTTGGCGATAACGGCTCTGGTATGCACGTTCACCAATCTGTTTGGAAGAACGGTGAGAACTTGTTTGCGGGTAATGGTTATGCTGGTTTGTCAGAGTTCGCTCTTTACTACATCGGCGGCATCATTAAGCATGCTAAAGCATTGAATGCGATTACTAATCCAGGTACGAACTCATACAAGCGTTTGGTTCCAGGCTTTGAGGCACCAGTGAAGTTGGCTTACTCTGCACGTAACCGTTCTGCTTCAATTCGGATTCCACACGTTTCAAGTCCTAAAGGTCGTCGGATTGAAACGCGTTTCCCTGATCCATTGGCTAACCCATACTTGGCGTTCTCCGCCTTGTTGATGGCTGGTTTAGATGGTGTTCAGAATAAGATTCACCCAGGTGAAGCAGCTGACAAGAACTTGTATGACTTGCCACCAGAAGAAGATGCAAAGATCCCAACAGTTTGTGCAAGCTTAGAAGAAGCCTTAGAAAACTTGGATAAAGATCGTGAGTTCTTGACTCGTGGTGGTGTGTTTACTGATTCCATGCTCGATGCTTATATCAATTTGAAGATGGAAGATGTCACACGTTTCCGTATGACTACTCATCCTATCGAATTTGATATGTATTACTCCCTATAAGCGAAGGAGAGAACTTGAGCGCAGGACTGTTGCGCAATTCGTTCAAGGGAGCAGCTTCGGCTGCTCCTTTTTTTCCGATATTGCTTGATCAGATGCCCAATGCCATCGTGGTATTTGAGGCAGAGAACCAACAATTGGTTTATGTGAATCCGGCTGCTGAGGCGGCACTCGATCTTTCCCGTAAATCACTTGAGGGACAGTCTGTACATAATTTATTTGGGGATAACATACCGTTAAATGCCATGATCGATGAAGTCCGGCACGGTCAGGTCACGGCGCAACGTCAAGAAATGGTTTTGCATTCTTTACCGGGTAGCATTCATCAAGAATCTATTCCTGCACACGTAGTCGTAGCAATGTTTGATGATCCCGTATTGATCATGATGGAATGGTTTCCAATTGATCAGCAGCTCCGTAGCGAGCGTGATGAACGCGTTACCCAACAAGTAGAAGCCAATAAAGAATTGATGCGGAACTTGGCGCATGAAATTAAAAACCCTTTAGGGGGTATTCGGGGGGCGGCACAACTGCTGGAGTTTGAGCTTCCAGATAAGGGCTTGAAGGAATACACCCAAGTCATCATTAAAGAATCTGATCGCTTGCAAACATTAGTCGATCGCCTTTTAGCGCCGCACCGTAAAGCACACGTCATTGAGGCCTTTAATGTCCATGAGGCCTTAGAGCGCGTTCGCAGTTTGGTATTAGCAGAATTCCCGAAGGGGTTACGCATTATTCGAAACTACGACACTAGCTTGCCAGATGTACTTGGAGATCGTGAGCAACTCATTCAGGCGGTACTCAATATTGCCCATAACGCAGCACAAGCACTTTCAGATGAAATTAAAACTGGCACCGCGCAGATTGAACTAAAGACTCGGGTTGCGCGTTCAGTCACGTTCGCTAAACAACGTTACAAGTTAGCGATGGATCTTCACGTGATTGATAACGGGCCTGGTATCCCAGCAGACATCAAAGAGCGCATCTTTTTTCCTTTAGTTTCTGGAAGAGAGGGTGGTAGTGGGCTTGGTCTCACCTTGGCACAAAATTTTGTACAGCAGCATCAGGGGTCTATCGCTTGTGATAGTCGTCCTGGATGTACGGATTTCCATATTCAGATTCCATATCGTAAGCAGGAGAAATAGTCATGAAACCAATTTGGATCGTCGATGATGACCAATCTATTCGTTGGGTGTTAGAAAAAGCACTGACACGTGAAAATATTCCCCATAAAAGCTTTTCAAACCCGAACGATGTCCTCAATGCGCTCGAGAAAGAATCACCTCAGGTATTGATTTCTGATATTCGGATGCCGCGTGGTAATGGCTTAGAGTTATTACAACATGTAAAACAAAGCCATCCACATTTACCGGTCATCATCATGACGGCATATTCTGATTTAGATTCAGCCGTATCTTCTTTTCAGGGTGGTGCTTTTGAGTACCTCACCAAACCCTTTGATTTGGATAAGGCGATTGAGCTCATTCATCGTGCTATCGAGCAAAGCAATCGCAATCAGTCTGGCACTAAAGAGTTGAGTGCTTGGGTGCAAGATTCTTCTGAAATTATTGGCCAAGCCCCAGCAATGCAAGAAGTATTTCGTGCGATTGGGCGCTTGGCACAATCTCATGCCACCGTATTGATCACGGGCGAATCAGGTACTGGAAAAGAATTGCTGGCCTTAGCTTTGCACAAACATAGTCCACGCTCTAGAGGCCCATTTGTAGCCTTCAGTACAGCAGCTGTTCCAAAGGACCTTTTAGAATCAGAATTATTTGGTCATGAGCGTGGGGCCTTTCCGGGGGCGCAAACTCTCCGTCGTGGCCGTTTTGAGCAGGCCGATGGCGGCACTTTATTCTTAGATGAAATCGGTGATCTGCCATTTGATTTACAGACCCGCCTGTTGCGAGCACTAACGGATGGTCATTTTTATCGCGTCGGCGGACAGGATCCAATTAAGGCCAATGTGAGAATCATTGCCTCCACCCATCAAAATTTAGAAGCACGTGTTGCATCAGGACTTTTTAGGGAAGACCTGCTGCATCGCTTGAATCTCATTCGTTTGCGTATGCCCCCATTGCGTGAGCGCGCTGAAGATATTTCATTGTTGGCTAGGCACTTTATGCTGCGCTGTGCAAAATCTTTGGGCGTTGAATCTAAGAAACTCTCCGATGAAGTCCTCAAAGAAATGGGATCGATGCTTTTTCCAGGCAACGTTCGCCAATTAGAAAATCTTTGTCATTGGCTCACAGTGATGACGCCATCTAATGTCATCGGTGTTGGTGACTTACCAGGAGATATCTTGGCTGAGGTTAATCAACAACCCAGCATCTCTCAAGGAGAGTCTGCTTACACTGGAGCTCCAGTAGCTAAAGGTGGTGCGGTAGATTGGGAAAGTGGCTTGAGTCGCCTAGCTGCCAAGATGCTGCAAGATGGTGATAAGAATGTTTATGATGCCCTGTGCTCTAAATTTGAAAAGGCTGTTTTGCAGGCAGCTTTGGAAGTGACTCGTGGCAGAAGAGTTGAAGCAGCACTTAGATTGGGTATTGGACGTAATACGATTACCAGAAAGTTACAGGAGTTAGGTATCGATGAGTGATTCCGTGCGGATCGCAGCTTGGAATGTGAACTCCCTAAAAGTTCGCTTGCCACAGGTTCTCCGCTGGTTGGGTGAGCAAGAAAAAGCCAAAAAACCGATTGATGCTTTGTGTTTGCAAGAGTTGAAGCTGACCGACGACAAGTATCCCCATAAAGAACTGGAAGAGGCTGGTTATTTCAGTTTAGCCGCCGGTCAAAAGACTTACAACGGCGTAGCGATTATTGTGAGACGCTCAGCCTTGGCGCCGATTGCAACGGATCTAGAGACCACCTTTCTAAAGCCCATCAGAAACATCCCTGGGCATGCTGATGAGCAGCAACGTATCCTAGCCGCTACAGTGTGTTTTCAGGGTATGCAACCGATACGCCTAGTGTCTGCCTATTTTCCCAATGGGCAATCGCCTGATAGCGAAAAGTTTGCCTACAAACTCAACTGGCTTAAGGCATTGCAGACTTGGCTGGATAGTGAGCTTGAGCAGTATCCCCGTTTAGCGCTCTTGGGTGATTTCAACATTGCACCACAGGATGCAGACGTTCATGATCCTAAAGCATGGGAAGGTCAGAACCTCGTTTCACCTCAAGAGCGAAATGCATTCCAGTCGCTACTGAAATTAGGTTTTCAAGATTCCTTCCGGATGTTCGAGCAAGCCCCCAAAGCGTTTAGTTGGTGGGATTACCGCATGATGGGATTCAGGCGCAATGCGGGTATGCGTATCGACCACATCCTGCTGAGTGAAGCCTTAAAAGAAAAGTGCAGCGCCAGCATGATTGATAAAGAACCGCGCACCTGGGAGCAGCCATCAGATCATGCGCCAGTAGTGGCACAAATTCTAAAATAAACTACTTATCTAGTTAAGTAGAGTGCTACTGAAGCGCTTTGGCCGTGAGCTTGCTACGCGCATTGATGAAATGGTATTTCACCTGAATCATGAAGGTGACCAATAAGCCAATGAAGAGCGCAATGACTCCTGACGGGTCTGTTTTCAGTCCATTAATCAACAGAAAAGCAAGAAGAGATAGGTTAATCAGGACGCCGCACCAGATGACCCAGGCCTGAGCACCAGTTTGTTGGCGTATACGTAAATGGCCAAAAGAGATAACGCCAAAGAGGATTAAAAAAGCCATGCTCGCCATTTTCCCGACGATTTCAAGTGGAAATCCCAATACCAGAGCAATCACCATACTCGCGGAAATCAGCAAGGGTCTTATCCGATTTTGACCGATAGCCTTGCTAAGCCATGTCATCTGAGCATGTTCTTGCACCACCACCCCAAGAACTTTTGACGCCGTAAAAATAGTTGCATTCACTGCTGCGGCACAGGCTAGTAATGCTGCTAAACCTATGCCAATAAAACCTGTTTTGCCCGCAATAATATTGGCTGCAGATCCAAGCATATTGCTGGGATCAGCTTGAATAGTGGCAAGAGGTGTGATTTGGATAGCTATCCAACTGACTAAAACATAAAGACAAATAATTAAGGTCACAGCAATAAACATTGACTGAGGAATCGTTTTTTTAGGGTTAGCCATTGAACTTGCAGCACTACTGACCACTGCAAAACCTTGGTAGTTAACGTAGAGCATGCCTGTGGCAATCACAATACCTTCAAACGAGCCGCCTAAAAATGTCAGATTTTTAAAATCAAGCTGGGTGATACCAATTCCACTAAAACTCAGCAGGGTAAGAAGCACGAGACCTATCGCTATAGATCCAGCCAGCCCCACTACTTTTGCGCCAAGTAGATTGAGTAGCGTAAAGAGCATGACTAATGCGGCCCCAATC
>CAIMXN010000205.1 GCA_903845455.1 uncultured beta proteobacterium
CTAAATCAATTATTAAACTTCAGCTTCTCAGATACGGCTTATACGATTGTTCATCCGTTACCTATGTGGCAGTACAAGCGATGGACTGACGCTGGCTGGATTGCCTTAATTCAGCACCTACTCGATAAAGGACATCAAGTTATTATTACTGGTGGGCCAGCAATTGCAGAAATAAATTATGGAGAAAATCTAGCTAAAAATTTCCTAGGCTCCGCTAGTGGCAAGGTAATTAGCTTGGTAGGAAAAACTAGCTTTGCGGAAATGAGTGCTTTATTAACGCAGTCAAAGCTGTATGTGGGTCCAGACACAGCTACAACACACCTTGCGGCAGCATGTGGAACACCTACATTGGCAATCTTTGGCCCGACCAACCCCGTAAAGTGGGCGCCTTGGCCATTTGGTTACCATCAAGAAAAAAGCCCTTGGCAGCGCTTCTCCAGCCAATATCAGCTAGTTAACAATGTAATGTTACTGCAGGGCAGAGGTGTCTGCGTACCCTGTCATAAAGCGGGATGCGATAATCATAACAACAGTCATAGCCGATGTTTAGATGAGTTACAGGCGGAGCGAGTGATTGAGGCATTAGCCGTGCTACTCAAATATAAATCTGCTGCACCGCTTCTAACACTTGCTTAACGTCTGGAGGGCTCGCGGTATCTCCTAGATTTTTAATCTTAGTTGACCAAAACCCTTCTGTTTTCCAACGTGGGGAGTCACAATAAATCTCTATAGTGGGTTTATACATAATAGCTGAAAGATGGGTAAGCCCCGTATCAACGCCAATTGTCATCTCCGCACCCGCAACAATTGAAAACGCCTGCTCTAAACTAAATGCCTCAGGCACTACTGAGCCTGGAATTTTAGAGCAGAGTCGTTGGCTGACTTGCTTTTCTTTAGTATTTCCCCACGGCAAAATAACTCGCTTGCCTTTTGCTGTAATGAATCTGCCAATTTCAACCCAATGGCTTTCATCCCACTGCTTTGCAGCGCGAGCTGTGGCATGAAAAAACAACACATAAGGTTGTGTAAATTCAGCGCTAATCTCACTACTTTTTTGGGCGAGTTGATCTACAAAGGCTTGTGGATAAAATTGAGGCGGCGACGTGTGCATATCAGGCTGAGTAACATTCATCGCGGCCGCTGCCACTAACCTTGATCGATTTACGGCATGACATTGTTTAGGGACAGTTACGCACTGGGTGTAGAACCACCGAGACACAGGTTCGTAACCAGAATCTTCGGTTGCATTTGCTAGCCCAGCAATAACCGATTCATGACTGCGTTTTGCTAATCTAGTGACGAACGCGGCCTTTAATAAACCTTGCGTTTCAATCACCATGTCATATCTGATTGAGCGTAGATTCTTTAAGAACGATTTTAATTCCATACGTGTTTTTTTATGAAAGAGGCTTTTCTTCCATCGACGCATGGCTATTGGAATAATGCGGTCAATGCCTTTAAAGCCTGGTCGAGTCAGCAAGGGCTGGAGTAAATGGACATAACCCTCTTCAACTGCCCAGTCGATCTTGGCATCCGGATATTGAGCTCGCAAGTCCCAAACAACCGGGAGGTTATGGAGAACATCACCCAATGAGGATAGTTTAATAATAAGAATATTCAAGCAACAACCTTAATTAATTAACGAACGTTTTAACATCTTTTCCAG